>NZ_JAYGII010000002.1:0-225356 GCF_034931365.1 Natronospira elongata | reverse complement strand
CGCAGAAACGCCGGGTGCGGCAAGGCATCCGGCGTTTCCGGCAGGCTAATCTGCTTGCCGGAAACAATGAGGCTTTGTGCGCCTGGTGGCAAATCCTTCTCGCTTGCCAGCAGGCGATAGTCGTCATCCAGGGATATCAGGCCCCGATCAAACAGCCAGTGGACCGTCCCGGTGAGAGCAAGGCCATTGCGGACCGAATCTGGCCCTTGGTGCTCGACCGGGCGAATATGCGCCGCCTCCACTTCCGGGCGGCCGCCGCCGTTGATTAGTTTCAGACCGGAGTTGGCACAGGTGTTGTCGTAAGCCCGTCGTACCTGGCGGCGAAAGGCCTCATCCCGGAAGGGCCGGCGAATGAGCTCGTCGTAGATCGGGCGGTCCGTGGCCAATGTCGGGCTTTCTGTTTCCCGCTCCCAGGCGGCGGGCTCTCTCATAAATCCTGCCTGGAGGATTATCTGGCACTCCTCATCAGGCAACTGCCGTACGGCCCGGCCGAAGGCGCCCTTGTTGGTGGCGCCATCGGCCTTGCGAAGCAGGGATTCGTAGTAGTGCTTGCCGTCCCGAAACGAGACCAGATTATCGAAGGGCAGGTAATCGCTGATATCGGCATAGAAATGCCCGGATTGGTCCGGGTCCGGACGGACGCCAGTCACTCGAGCAACGGCGAAATAGGCCTGTCGCCCCCCAGAGCTCGATATACCCTTATCCCGGCGAGGCTCGTAGTAAATGATCCAATCACCCACGGCAGCCTCTACCTGGCGCAGATAGGTCCTGGGAAAGTGATACTGGATCTCGGGGAGATCCTTGTAGTGGGAACCCGGCGAGCTGGTGAAAATGGCCTTGGTCATAGCGTCCCTGTCTCCTAGCCCAAAATCCCCCAGCGGCCGCCACTGCCAGCCGGTACCGACCGTGACGCTTCCTGATTATGACCAATTCGGGGCCAGACCCCAAGCGTCCCGGGGATTTTTACCGGCCCAGGCAGAAACAGAGGCGCAACCCGGCAGCGTCCCTGTCACCCAGGCTACGCCCAGGAGAGAGGCTAATGGCCCACGGCGACAGGGAGTGTCGTGGTGAGCTCGGAGTTGCTGTGGGTGGGGCATTCCTGCCCCGATGAGGCTTCGGCCTGGCCTTTCGCGACAGGAATGTCGCTCCCCACAGGGTGGGCAGAGGGGGGGGGCGCTTACGATTTGGCTGAGGCGCTCTCCAGCACCCGGCGCTGGCGTTCGGTCGCGCGCTGCAGAACCTTTTCGTAGAGCTTTTTTTTCTCACCAGCGGACGCGTTCCGGATGAAATCCGAGAACCGGGTGGATTTGAGCTTTCTGGACTTCGATCCAAACATTTCGCCTACCTCAGTCCCAACAGGTCTTCCAGAGCCGCCCGATCATATTATTTGATCAGGCATGTATATTGGCTCGTTTCGAAAATTTGGGCTACTGGGTTTGTTGGATGTCCATGGGCGGCAGGTCGAACAGCAGGCGCACCAGCTCCCGGTTCACATAATAGTTCTCCCGGCCCAGGCGATGCTTGTCCAGGACCCCACCCTCAGCAAGGGCATCCAGATAGCGGGTCGCGGTGGCCCTGGAGACTGCCAGGTCCTGCTCGACAAAGGCCACCTTGGTATAAGGATGCCGGAAAATGTTGTTTATCAGATCCTGGCTATAGAACTTGTAGTGATCCCGAATAAAGTGCTTGTGCTGCTGCAGAAGCTGGCCAATGGCTTCCACCAACCCAGTGGTGTGCCGGGCGGTCACATCGATACCCCGCAAGAGGTAGAGCAACCAGCTGTCCCACTCGCCGGTTTCCCGCACCTTTTGCAACTCAGCGTAATAGTCTGGCTTGGTTTGGTTGATGTAACGGCTGAGGTAAAGAATGGGTGTATCCAACAACCCCTCACGGACGAGGAACAGGATGTTGATAATCCGTCCAGTGCGGCCGTTACCGTCATAAAAGGGGTGAATGGTCTCAAACTGGTGGTGCGCCACCGCCATGCGCACCAACGGATCTTCCGGGCCATCCGCATGCAGATATCGCTCCAGATCAGCCATCAGATCGGGAACCCGGTACGGACTGGGTGGTTGGTAAACCACTTCGCCAGTCTGCTCATGCTTTAGGACGGTACCGGGTGTTCTGCGAAAGCCGGCATCGTTACCCTCCAGAACGGCCTGGACCTCAAGAATCGTATTCAGTGTGAGCAGCCCGGTATCGCGCACTGCCCGGAAACCGACGTCCAGGCCATCTGCATATCGGGCGACTTCCTTGCTGGACGGATCTACGGACGAAGGCTGAAGTTGGTAGCGATAGAGCGCATCCTGGGTGGTGATGATATTTTCGATCTCGGAACTGCTCTGAGCTTCCTGCAAAGACAGGGTGGACACCAGCAGCCCCTCGTTGGGGATAGTCCTGGCCACACCCTTGAGCTCCGCGAGACTGCGATGTGCTGCCACCAGCGCCCGTAGTACCGTTGGCGTCTCCAGTGCGTCCACCGGAGGAAAGTGCTGCTCAATCTCCAGGGCCATACCCGCCTCCGCATCGCTGCCTGAACGGAATTGCTCAAAATACCGTTTTTTTGAGCAGGTCCAGATTAGCTTCTCAGATTTTGATGGTTTTGAACAGTAACCAAACGAAATTTGGCCGAACTGACTGTATGCGGGGCATTCCTGCCCCGATGGGCTTGGGGCTGGCCTTTCGCGACCGGGCCTAGCAGACCTGGCGGATACGGCGGGCGTGACGTTTGAGCCAGTCGAGCTGGATCTGGGTTTCGATGGCGCCGCGGCGGGCTTCACGGACCTGGCTGACGGCTTCCTTGGGGTTGAGGCCGGCTTCGATCAACAGCGTGGTGGCGATGGTGCCGGCGCGACCCAGGCCGCCCATGCAGTGGACGAGAATCCGTCCGTCATTGATGAGAATATCGTGCAATTCTGGCCCTATCTCGGGCCATTGCTGCTCGAAACGATGATCCGGCGGATGGCGGTCGACGATGGGCAGGTGGTGCCATTGCATCCCACGAGCACGTACTTCCTCGGGCAGTCGCTCGACGCGCAGGCGCTCGAATTCGTGATCTTCAATCAGGGTCAGGACGTGGCTGGCGCCCCAGCCACGGACACGGTCCAGGTCGAGGCTGAGGTTGCGGCACCAGGCGCCGGACTTGCCGTCTGGCTGGTACTTGCCGGGGCAAAGCGTGAGCCCGATCCTGCCAGTGCTGCTGGGGTATTCGATGCTGTCGATGCGGAGTGGATGGGTGAGACTCGTTCTATAGGTCATGGAGGCTCCTTTTGGGGGTGAGCGTCCATTATCGACCACGCATGCGACATCAAATGTCGCGGAAACTATTTTAGCTTGCTTGCACGGATGGTCTGGACTCTGGGGCGATGCCCCGGTGCCTGGGGCGGGAGGACGCAGCGGTAGCGGGTAGCGCCGGTCCGGCCGTCGTGGACGCGGTAGAGAATGTGGACCTTTTCGCCAGTGCTGGCCAGGGTGGCCTGGGTGCCGATTTCGAATTCGCTGTGCTTGTTCATGGGGTGCTCCCTGCGTTCGACTGGATTGCCATGCAGAAAAGGGGGATGCACCCCACCGCTTCCCTGTCAGTGCCAAAGGCCCAACCGGGTGGAGTGCATCTCAGAATCCAGTTTGGAGGCAGGTAGCGACAAGCGGTGTCGCAACGAAGTCGGGGCAGGAATGCCCCTCCCACACCAGTGCTTGTGGATCGGTCAGGACTGGCGGACGGGGTAGCAGGCTTCGCCCCAGTGTTTGTCGGCGTTGTCCATCATGATTTCGATGATGGCGGGGACCAGGTCGCCGAGGATGCGGTTGGCGTCGCTGAGTTGCTGGCGGTTGACCTGGCTGTTCCAGGTGGCGCCGCCGTGGATGAGCTGGTTTCTCAATGTATAAAGCCGGCTGAAGACGATGCCGAGGACCTTGGCGGTGTTCTGGCTGGCCAGGGATTTCTGGGCGGCGGTGCGGGCTCGCTGGAACTGGTCTTCCCAGTCGGCACCACTTTCCAGGCCATTGAGGTGGTCCCAGTAGGGCTGGAAGACGAACTGGTTGTCCAGAAGGACGCGGATGGCCTGGGGGTATTGCTGCCAGACAATGCCGGATAGGCGCCCTGCCCCGTCGAGCTTGTCCATGCGGGCGAGGAAGTCGTTGAACTGGCGGGCCTCGCCGATGTGCTGGTCGCCGGTCTCATTGGCGTAGGCGGCGTTGAAGGCGATCCAGAGAAAGATGAAGCGCCCGTCCGGGTCATCTTCACACTGCTCGGCGCGGTTGAGCCAGCTGAGGGCGCGGTGGACGCGCAGGCTGAGGTGCTCGGGGTAGTTTTCGCGTTCGGCGCGCTGGCGTTGCTTGAGAGTGGCGAAGTCCTTTGCCATGTTTTTGCCTCCGGGCGATGTTCCTTGCTCTCTCTAGTCTTAAGGAGCCGGGGTGTTACGACTGGGCCTGCTCTTTGCTCGGCGGACCGTTGATCTTGCTCCTTGGGCAAGAGGCTTGGGTAAGCGACACAATCTGTCGCATTGATGCGTAGAATTGCTCTCCATTGGAGGCCCAAGGTTTAATGGGCCATTCCAGCTGCAGGGCTAGCCTTGGTCTGGCCCTGCCGTAAGGATACAGTGAACTGGAGTTTTCCGTGAGCCAGCCGCTCTCCGAGCAATCCGAACAGTCCATTCAGCCGGGTTTTGCCGTCCTACATGGCAATCGCCTGGAAGACCTGACCGAAGCCACGGTCGATTGGCTGCGCCAGACCCCATTGGCGCCGCTGGAGAATGAGGTCTTTCTGGTCCAGTCCAATGGCATGGCCCAGTGGCTGAAGCTGGCCCTGGCGTCGGAGGCGGCCGGGGAGGCGCCGGGGCTGGGTATTTCCGCGGCCCATCGCTTTGAATTGCCCCAGTCCTTTCTGTGGCGGGCCTACCGGGCGGTGTTGGGCGATGAGCGAGTGCCGGAGGCCTCGCCCTTTGAGAAGACCCGCCTGCAATGGCGGCTGTTTCGGCTACTGCCCTCGCTGCTGGAGGCAGAGCCCGAGGTTTATCGACCGCTGGCGAATTTCCTCGCCAAGGGGGATTCGCTGCGCAAGCGCTACCAACTGGCCCGGCACCTGGCGGATATCTATGACCAATACCAGGTCTATCGGGCCGACTGGTTGAGTGACTGGCTGGCAGGCGAGGATCAACTGCGCCGCGCCAATGGCGAACCGTCACCCCTCCCCGAGGGCCAGAGCTGGCAGCCCGCGCTCTGGCGGGCCCTGCATGAAGATATTGGTGCGCCCTTTAACCAGGCGTCGCGCGCCGGTATCCACCGGGATTTCGTCGCGGCCCTGGACAAGGGTGAGGCCCACGGCCTGCCCCGGCGCATCGTGGTGTTCGGGATTACCTCCCTGCCCCAGCAGGTGCTGGAAGCGCTGCATGCCCTCTCCCGCCATTGCCAGATCCTGATGCTGGTGCAAAACCCCTGTCAGCATTTCTGGGCGGATATCGTCGAGGACCGGGAGCTTCTGACGCTGAAACAAAGCCGCCACCGCAAGAAGGCCGGCAGCCCCGGCCATCCCCTGCTGGCGGCCTGGGGCAAGCAGGGCCGTGATTACATCGGCCTGCTCTACGACTATGACCTGCCGGAAAAGTACCGGGAGTGGTTCAACAGCATCGACCTCTTCGTGCCGGTGGTCGAGAAAGATGCCTCCGATTCCCTTCTCCAGCAGATCCAGCAGGATATCTTCGATCTCAATCCGCTGCCTACCGAGAAGCGCACACTGGGCGAGGATAACTCCATCCGTTTCCACCGGGCCCACAGCCCGCAGCGGGAAGTGGAGATTCTGCATGACCGCTTGCTGCATGCCTTTCAGCAGGCAGACAAGGCCGGCAAACCCTTGCGACCCAGGGATGTGATCGTGATGGTCCCGGACATTGAAAGCTACGCGCCTTACATCGAGGCGGTGTTCGGCAGCCTGGATGAGAATGACCCGCGCTACATCCCCTACACCATCGGTGACCGCCGCCAGCGCCATGGCACGCCCCTAGCGGTGGCCCTGGAACATTTAATTGACCTGCCCAACTGGCGCTTTACCCTAGGCGATGTGCTGGATCTTTTGGATGTGCCGGCCATTCAACGGCGTTTTGGTCTGCGTGATGAAGACCTGCCGCCCCTGCGCCAGTGGATTCGTGATGCCGGGATCCGCTGGGGCATGGATGCCGAGCAGCGCCAAAGCCTGGACCTGGAAGTGGATTTCGAGGCCAACAGCTGGCGCTTCGGGCTACGGCGCATGCTACTGGGCTATGCCGTTGGCCGGGGCGAGGCCTGGCAGGACATCGAGCCCTACCCGGAGATCGGCGGCCTGGACGCCGAACGCCTGGGGCGGTTGCGGGCCCTGCTGGATACCCTGGAAGCCCAGTGGCAGACCCTGAGCCAGGACGGCACGCCTGCCGAGTGGGCCGATCGCCTGGCCGGTCTGCTGCAAGACCTGTTTGATTTGCGTGATGCCGAGGAACTGCAACTCGAGGCCCGCCTGCTGGAGGCCATGAGCGAGTGGCGGGCCGCATGCGAGGATGCCGGTTTCGATGACGCCATTCCCCTGGGCATTGCCCGCGAAGCCTGGCTGGCGCCGCTGGAGGATGAGGGCCCCGCGCAGCGCTTCCTGGCCGGGCGGGTGAATATCTGCACCCTGATGCCCATGCGCTCCATTCCCTTCCGGGTGGTGTGTCTGTTGGGCATGAATGATGGTGACTATCCCCGTAGCCGCCCGCCACTGGATTTCGATCTCATGAACCAGCGCGGCGAGTACCGACCGGGGGACCGCTCGCGTCGGGAAGATGATCGTTATCTTTTTCTCGAAGCCCTGCTCTCGGCCCGCGAACACCTGCATGTGAGCTGGGTGGGCCGCAGCATTCGCGACAATGAACCCCGCCCGCCCTCGGTGCTGGTGAGCCAACTGCGTGATCACATCCATCATGGCTGGACACTGGATGAGGCCCTTAAGAACGAAGAAAAGCCAAAGACGGTGGTGGAGTCGCTGACCGTGGATCATCCACTGCAGGGCTTCAGCCCCCGCTACGGTGATGACGAGGCGCTGTTCACTTACAGCCGGGAATGGGCATATTCAGAATCGCTGCCGGCAGAAGCCGATGACCAGCCTCTGTCCCTGCCCGATCTGGAACAGCCGGTGGTGCTGCGCGTCTCCGATCTGATGCGCTTTCTCAAGGATGCCCCGGCGCATTTCTTCCGGGAACGGCTGAAGCTGCGCTTTGATGATGAATCCGAAACCCTGGATGAGCATGAACCGTTCACGGTGGCCGGGCTGGATCAATACACCCTGGCCAATCAGTTGCTCGAACCGGTGCGCCAAACAGCGGGCGGGGACACAGGTGCCTTGATCGAGGCCACTGGGCATCGCCTGTTACGCAGCGGCCAGTTGCCTGTGGGCAGTTTCGGTGAACTGAATCTGGAACAACAGAGCCGCCAGGCCATGGCCGCCGCCGAACGCTGGCAAGACCATACCACCCGATGGCCGCAGGCTGCCTCGGCGTTGGAAATCCAGCTTGAGTTCAAGATTGGCGACCAGTCCCTGCGCCTGGAAGACTGGATCAGTGATCTGCGCTGCGCTGACAAGACAAGCCACCTGGCTCGCCTGACCCTCAAGGGTGGGCCCATCAGCAAGGACGGCACGCCCCGCTACAACCGTCTGTTGGAAGACTGGGTAATCCATCTGGCGGTCTCCGCCCAGGGGCAGGCCCTTGAGACCTGGGCCATAGCCTCGGACACCGAATACCAATTCAAACCCGTATCGGCAGAACAGGCCAGCGCCTGGCTTGAGACCATGATGGCCGGCTGGCTGGAAGGGCTGTGCCAGCCGCTGCCCTTGCCGGTCCGCACGACCTTCCACTGGCTGGACAATCACCCGGACGATGAACCGAGCGCCGAGAAACTGGCCAGCCAGTATGAAAGTGACTTCAACACGGGCGAGGTGGATTACGGCGGCAATGCCGCACTCAAACGAGCCTTCCCGGATGCGGCTTCATTGCTGCTGCCCATGAAGGACGAACAAACGGCCTTTGCCTGGTGGTCGCAGGCACTTTATCAGCCACTGATTGAAGCCCTGCAAGTGGATCAGACCAAGGAAGGGGACAAGGCATGAGCAAGAACACGCTGGATCCATTGACGATCACGCTCACGGGCCGTCACCTGATTGAGGCCAGCGCCGGCACGGGCAAGACCTATACCCTGACGGCCCTGTATGTGCGTCTGATTCTGGGCCACGCTGGCCCGAATGAAGCCGAGCGCACCCCCCTGCTGCCGCCGGAGATCCTGGTGGTGACCTTCACCGAAGCGGCGACCAAGGAGCTGCGTGACCGGATCCGCTCTCGCCTGTCTGAAGCGGCCGATTGTTTTCTTGGCCGTGCCGAGCCGGATGCCAAGGATCAGTTTCTGAACGGACTCCTGGATGCCTATTCAGATAAGAAACAGCGCCAGGAAAACGGCGAACATCTGCAGGCCGCCGCCGAATGGATGGATGAGGCGGCCATCTACACCATTCATGGTTTCTGCAATCGCATGCTGCGCCAGCATGCCTTTGACTCGGGCAGCCCCTTTGACCTGGAACTGACCCAGGAACAGGACCGCCTCACCCGCCTGGCGATTGAAGACTACTGGCGCCAGCATTTCTATGGCATGAACCGGGCCGAGCTGGAAGGCCTCAGCGTGGTGCTGCATGGCGAACCGGTCGAGGGCCAGGCCGTGAAAGCCGCCGATGTGACGTCTTTCGCCGACACCCTGAGCAAGGCCATCGGTCATTCCTCGAAACTGGATCACAGCGTACCCGCGGATCTTTTCGAGCAGATCAAACGCGACAGCACCGCCTGGCAAGACGCCATGGCCGGCTTCCGTTCGGCGGTTGAGAATCACTTGGGAGCATTCAATGAGGCGCTGGAAGCGGCCTGGAAGCAAAAATCTCTCAAGACGGGTTCTCGCCCCACGGCGGGCACCTGGCGTGGAAAGGTGTTGCCGGCATTGAAAGAATGGGTTGCGCAGCCGGCGCTGGCCTCCCCTCCCTGTGACCGAAGCCCCTGGAACGAGCTGACCCGGGAAACCCTGGAAAAGGCCACTCGAAAAGGGGCCGAGACCCCGGCCGAGATTCTGGACAGCCCCATCGTCGCGGCGGCCGAGCGGCTGGTGGAATGCACAGGGCAGTTGCAGGCGGCTCGTAATCCCCTGCTGGCCCATGCCTGTGCCTGGATCGAGACACGGCTGAAGCATTTCAAGCAGCAGCAATCGGTCATCGGCTTTGATGACATGCTGGAGGATCTGCACACGGCCCTGAATGCAGAGAATGGCAGCCAGCTCGCCCACACCATTCGCCAGCAGTTCCCGGTAGCCCTGATCGACGAGTTTCAGGACACCGACCCGGTCCAGTACGAGATCTTCAAGGCGGTGTATGGAAAGGAAAGCGGTACCGATGATGGCAGCTGGTTTCTGATCGGTGATCCCAAGCAGGCCATCTACTCCTTCCGCGGGGCGGATCTGGAGACCTACCTGAAAGCGCGCGAGGAATCGGTGGATGCCATCCATACCCTGGGCCGGAACTTTCGCTCCAGCCAGGCCATGGTGGAATCGGTCAATCAGCTGTTCACCCATGCCGGCGATACAGGGGCAGGGCCTTTCAATCGGGCGGACCTGGCCTACCGGGCCGTGGACTGGAATGGCCTCAAGGAGCGATTCACCCGGCAGGGCTACGATGTCCCGGCGCTGACATTCAGCCTGATTAAAAAGGAAAACGAGGACGGGCTGGCGGTCAGCATTCCGATTCGGGAATACCGGGAACACATGGCCGAGGTTTGTGCCAGTGAAGTGGCCAAACTGCTCTGGCAGAGCCAGCAAGGCATGGCGGGTTTCGACAAGGATGGCGAGAGCCATCCCGTGCGGCCCTCTGACATCGCCATTCTGGTTCGAACGGGCAAGGAAGCGGCCTTGGTGCGGGATGCCCTCCGCGAACGCCAGCTTCGCTCGGTCTATCTCTCGGACCGGGAGAACATTTTCAGTAGTGACGAAGCCCTGGATGTGCTGCGCTGGCTGAAGGCAGCGGCGGAGCCTGACTCGGAGAACCATGTGCGCGCTGCATTGGGTACCGCCGCCCTGGGCCATGGCTGGCAGGAACTGGACCGCCTGATCCAGAACGACGGCCTTTGGGAGTCGGAGCTGGAACGTTTTCGTGGCTATGGCCAGACCTGGCAGGAGCGCGGCGTGCTCCCCATGCTGCGCCGACTGATGCGCGAGCACCAACTGGCCCCGCGCCTGTTGCAACAAGCTGACGGGGAACGCCGTCTGACCAATCTTCTGCACCTGAGCGAGTTGCTGCAGGATGCGGCCAGTCATCTGGATGGGGCCCAGGCATTGATTCGCTGGCTGGACGAGCAGATTCAGACGGCCGATGAGGGACAGGCCGGTGATGAACAACTGATTCGTCTGGAAAGCGATGCCGAGCTCATCAAGGTCATTACCATTCACAAATCCAAGGGCCTGGAGTTTCCCCTGGTGTTTCTTCCCTTTGCCTGTGCCTATCGCAAGGAAGACGGCAAGAACCCGCCGATCTGGTATTACGAGAAAGGCCAGCGCCGACTCAGCTTCGAGCCGGATGAAGAAATCAAGGAAGCGGCCGAACAGCTGCGCTTTCAGGAAGACCTGCGCCTGATGTATGTGGCCCTAACCCGGGCCCGCCATGCCTGCTGGGTGGGCATGGCCGGGGTGCGAGAAAGGGCGGCCGACTCGAGAACGAAAGACCCTGAAAAACTCAAGAAGACTGACCTGGAGAACGCCGCCATCGGCCACCTGATTCAATGGCAGGCCGGGGACCCGGCCGAGGAACTGGAAGATCGCCTGACGGAAGTAGCCAGCAAGCATCCGGCGATTGAAACCGTTGACGCCCGCATCGAGTCACCCGATGCGTTTCAGCTCGAGCAGGATGAGGCCGGCATTGCCATGGCGCGGGCCCGTGACTATGAAGCTACCCCACCCAATGCCGAGAGATGGTGGATTGCCAGTTACTCGGCGCTGCTGGAAGACGGGCCCCGGGCCTGGGCACCGGGCTCGGCGGATGAAGATGTAATTGTCGAGGAAAGCCTGTCCGAGGCGCTGGACGACGGCGAAGCCGAGCCGGACAGCCTGCACGCCTTCCCGCGCGGGCCGGCGGCGGGGACCTTCCTGCACGGGCTGCTGGAAGCCTTGGCCGAACGCCATTTCCCGGCTATCGAGGACCGGGCCTTTCAGACGCTTCTCTATGAGCGACTCAATACCCGCCGCTGGCGTCACTGGGGTCAGACGGTCGGGGACTGGATGGAGGCAACCGTGAGCGCTCCCCTGCCCCTGGGTGATGACACGCTGCGTCTGAATGAACTGCAACCCGGGCAGTTCATTGCCGAGCTGGAGTTCATGCTCTCGGTGCATGATGCGGGTGCCGAGGCCATCGACCGGGTCATTCAGCAATATGCTCTCAACGGCGTGGGCCGACCCCAGCTTGGGCAAAACCAGCTCAATGGCATGCTCAAGGGTTTCATTGATCTGGTCTTCGAGCACGAGGGGCGTTATTACGTGATCGATTACAAATCCAATTACCTGGGTGCTTCCGATGCCGCCTATTCACAGACTGCCCTGCGTCAGGCGGTGATCAAGAAGCGCTATGACGCCCAGTACAGTCTCTACCTGCTGGCCCTGCATCGACTGCTGCGGTCCCGGTTGGGTAATGACTATGACTATGAACACCATGTGGGCGGTGCCGGCTGTCTCTTTCTGCGTGGTGTGAACCATGCCAGCCGGGGCCTGCATCTGGAACGTCCGCCCAGGGCTCTGGTGGAGGAACTGGATACCCTGTTCAGTCGGGAGGTGGCTCATGTCCAGTGAACAGCCCGCACTGCCGATCAACACTGCCCTGCCCGCCCGGCTGTCGGACTGGGCCCGCGCCGGCTGGCTGCGTGGTGTGGATCATGCCCTGGCCTGCTTTCTGAATGAAGAAGGCGGCGAACAGGATGAGACGGTCCTGCTCATGGCGGCCCTGACCAGCCAGCAAGTCGGCCAGGGCAATATCTGCCTGGACCTGCAACAGGCCCTGAGTGAGCCGACACGACTATGGCCGGAGTTACCGGATACAGGGGTAGCCGAAGCCATCGACCGCCCCACGGACTGGCTCGGCAAGCAGGAGATGGAAACCCTGACCGCCGTTCTGACGCAATCGGCCGTGATTGCCTGCCCGGCGCAGCAGCGTGATCAAGGCAATGAACCGCTGGTGCTACAGGGCAACCGGCTCTACTTGCGTCGTTACTGGCAGCATGAGCAGGATGTAGCCGCCTCCATCGAGGCCCGGCTGGAGACCGAGGAGACGGTGGCCCCGGACCTGAAGTCACAGCTGGATGCACTGTTTGCCGGCGGGGCCTATCAGCCGGACTGGCAGAAGGTCGCCAGTGCACTCGCCGTGCGATCCGCTTTGACCATCATCACCGGCGGGCCCGGCACCGGCAAGACGACCACGGTGGTCAAACTGCTCGGCCTGTTGCAGGCCAGACAGCTGACCGCGGACCCTGAGCGGCCCCTGCGCATTCGGCTGGCGGCACCCACCGGCAAGGCCGCGGCCCGCCTGAGCGAGTCCATTGGCGGGGCCATTGATGCCCTGCCCTTTGACGAATCGGTCAAGCTCGCGGTGCCGCGGGAAGTGCGAACCCTGCATCGTCTGCTGGGCAGTGTCCGCAACAGCCGCTTCTTCCGTAATGACCGTCATAACCCCCTGCATGCCGATGTGGTGGTGATTGATGAAGCCTCCATGATTGATCTGGAAATGACCGCAAAGCTGCTGGACGCCCTGCGCCCGGAAACCCGATTGATCCTGCTGGGTGACAAGGACCAGCTGGCCTCGGTCGAGGCCGGCGCCGTGCTCGGCGACCTTTGCCAGGGGGCGGATGCCGGCGATTATTCGGCTGACACCGTGGACTGGGTCAAGTCTGCCAGTGGCGAAGAGATTGGCGCGTTCCAGGCACGCGATCAGGCCCCGGCCCTGCGCCAGCACACGGTCATGCTACGCCACAGTCATCGCTTCTCTGCCGACAGCGGCATCGGCGGGCTGGCGGCTGCGGTCAATGCCGGTGACAGCGAACGAACCCTGAGCCTGCTTGGAGAGGGGGACGATGATGTCAGCCTGGCCCTGCTGAAGGATGCCGAAGACAGCCGCATAGAAAAGTTAAGCGTTGCGGGCTACCGGCCTTATCTGGAACAACTCAAGGCCAGCCGACCGGACAGTAATCAGGAACCCGATCCCGACAAGGCCACCCGTGACTGGGCCCGTAAAGTGATTCATCACTTTGGACAATTCCAGGTACTGGCCACGGTCCGACAAGGCATGCTCGGAGTGAGCGGGCTCAATGAACGCATCGCCGCCGTGCTCAGAAGAGAAGGCCTGATTGACAAGGATCGGGACTGGTATGAGGGACGCCCGGTGATGGTGACGCGCAATGATTATGAACTGGGGCTGATGAACGGGGATGTGGGGATCTGTCTGCTGACCCGGCTGGCGGATGATGAACGACCGCGCCTGCGGGTCGCCTTTGAGCTGCCCGGTGGTGATATTCGCCTGGTACTGCCCAGCCGCCTGGACAGCATGGAAAGCGTCTTCGCCATGACCGTGCACAAGTCACAGGGCTCGGAGTTTGACCGGGTGCTGATGGTACTGCCCGAAGTGGACAATCCGGTGCTCACCCGGGAGCTGCTCTACACCGGCATCACCCGCGCCCGGCACCAAGCCACGCTAGCCGGCACCAGCGAGCATCTGATCCGCCTGGCAGTGGCGCGCCGAATCAGCCGCCGCTCCGGACTGCGTGAGCGCCTGAACGCATAGGCTGGCGATCCAGCCATGGCCAGGCAAGTTAGGGGGTTACCCCGGAGAGGCTTCCGATTCAGTCAGTATTGGGGCAAACTGCCCAAGCCATGATCGTTCGAGGAGTACCGATGCGACGACTACTGCCACTGCTGATGATGATGGGCCTTGCCGGGCTACTGGTGGGCTGTGCCGGGGAGCCGGACACGGTGACTGTCTCCGGCAAGGCGGAACGGGAGCTGATGCCGGACTATTACGAAATCTCCCTGCTGCTGGTGGAGCGTGGAGAGGATGAAGCGGCGCTGTCCGAGGCGTTGGAGGAGCGGCTTGCCAATGTCATCTCCCTGGCTCGTGAGCATGGGCTGGAAGAGGATGACATTCGCGCCTGGGAGCTGGAACTGCATCAGGAAACCCACTGGGACCGGGACGAGCAGCGACGGGTCACGGGCGAGATGCGGCTGTCGCGACAAGTGCGCCTGCAGGTGGACGTGGAGCAGGAAATGGGGCCCTTGCTCGGGGCGCTGATCACCACGGGCTGGACACAGATCCAGGGCGTCCGCTCCCGTCTGGCGGACCCCGAGGCGCTGCGTAATGACTTGCTGGGCGAGGCGGTGGCCAATGCCCGCTCTCGGGCGTCGGCCCTGGCCGCCGGCGACGGACGCCAGGTGGGGACATTGCTTCAGCTGCAGGAGGGCGATCGCAGTCGTCCGATGATGGCTCGGGCGGAATTGATGCAGGCGCCGGAGGCGGTCAGCTTCATGCCCGAACCGATAACTGTCTCCGCCGAGGTGCAGGCGGTGTTTCGGCTGGACTAAGGCAGCGCTGATTCCATCCGGGGTTGCTAGAAGCGGCGAAACAGCCTGCCGATGCCGCGCCCTGCCGCGCGGCCGACGACGCGACGGCCGATGCGCCGTCCTACCCGGCCCCGGCGCACGGCGTTGACGTCTCCCAGCAGGCGGGCCAGCCAATAGAGCAGGCCTCTGGTTCGGTTGATGGACATGCGGGATCTCCTATCCGGGCCGCCGGCTAGCGGCCGACGATCAAGTCTTGTCTCGATTCGATATCTTCCGGCAGTTCGCCCGGAAGTGCAAAGCGTTGATGAAAACCTCGGATCACTGCGCGCATGGTGTCTGGCAGCCGCGTCCAGCTTTCACGCAGAATCGGCTCCGGTACGCCGCCGAAGCGGGCTTCTGCAATGCTGCCGGCAATGGCGGCGATGGTGTCGCTGTCACCGCCAATGGACACCGCCTTTCTGATGCTGTCCTCGAAATCCTTCCCCTTTAGGGCGCAGGCAATGGCCTGGGGGACCGAGCCCTGGCAGGAGACATCGAACTCGTAGGTCTCGCGCAAGGCGTCGAGATCATGGTCGAGGCGGTAGTCGAAGGCCTCGGCGATATCCTCGGCGATGGCCGAAGCACTCTGTCCCTGGCGGGCCAATAGGATGGCCAGGGCCACCGCCTGGGCGCCCTTGATGCCCTCGGGGTGGTTGTGGGTGACGGCCGCGCTGTCGTGGGCGATGCGCAGGACCTCGTCGGCGTCCTCGCTGACCCAGCCGGTCGGGCTGACGCGCATGGCCGAGCCGTTACCCCAGCTGTTGTAGGGCGCGGAGCCGCCGGAGCGGGCCCAACTGTGGAAGGAGCCGCCGTAGCTGCAGTGAGGATAGCGGGCGTACCAGGCCTGCAGGGCCCGGTTGAAGGCCCGCTCCTCAATGATGGCTTCGGCCACGGCTACGGTCAGGACGGTGTCGTCGGTGAAATCCGCGCCCCGGCCGAACAGTGGAAAGTCGGTACGGCCGGTGTTGTTGAACTCGTAGACCGAGCCAATGATGTCTCCGGTGATGGCGCCCAGCATTTGATGACTCCCCTGTCGTTGCTTGTTGTATAGTTTCCCTCCGAGATGCGACAGGCGCTGTCGCTCTGTCGCGCCACTCTCACACGCATCGACAGTCAAGACCCCAAAAGTTCTGCCGGAAGGAGCCGGTTGCCATGTCTGAGACATCCATTCGATACGTTCGCATGCTCGAACAGGTGGCCCGCTGGCCCCGGCGGGTGAGTTGCCGGGAGCTGCGGGAGAAATTGGCCGCCGAAGGTTTCGACGTCAGCAAGCGTACCGTGGAGCGGGATCTGGACAAGCTGTCGCGGTGGTTTCCCATCGTTAGCGATGGCGCCTCGCCCCAGGGCTGGTCCTGGAGTCGGGAGGCGCGGGGATTCGAGCTGCCGGCCATGAGCCCGGCCACGGCCCTGGCCTTTCTGCTGCTGAACGAGTTCTCCCGCCCGCTTTTGCCCAACAACATGCAGAGCTTTCTCGACGAGCATCTGACCCGGGCCCGGGAGATTCTCGAGCAGACGGAGAAGAATCAGCCGGGCATGAGTCACTGGTCCGAGCTTGTCGCGGTGGTCCCCCGCAGCCAGCTCCTGCTGCCGCCGAAGGGTGACGCCGAGGCCATCCGCACGGCCTATGACGCCCTGCTGGAAGGCTGCCTGTTCGAGGCCGAGTACCGGGCCGCCTCGCGGGACCTGGAACCCAAGACCTATCGCATCAACCCCCTCGGCCTGATCCTGCGCGACAACGTGCTCTATCTCGCCTGCACCCTTTTCAATTATGAGGACATCCGTCTGCTGGCCCTGCATCGCCTCGGCAAGGCGAGGCTACTGGATGAGCCGGGCTGGTCACCCAAAGATTTTCAGTTGCGGGAGTATGTGGCCTCCGGTGCGGTGGATGTGCTGGAAGGCCCGGAGATTGAGCTGGTCGCGGATTTCGAGCGCGATGCGGCCCGTCACTTGTCGGAAAGCCCCCTGAGCGAGGATCAGCAGCTCGAGGAACGCGGTGAGGACATCACCCGGGTCACGGCCACCGTACGCAACACTCGCCAACTGCGCTGGTGGTTACACGGCTTTGGCGCGGCGGTTGAAGTAATCGCCCCCACCGAACTCCGCGAGGAGATGGCCGCCAATGCCCGCGCCCTGCTGAAACACTACGGATAAACGGTTTTTGAACACCGGCGTGTCCGGATCATGGCCGTACAAACCACCAGTTTCAGCAATACACTCCGTTTCCATCGCGGTCTCCCGTGAGACTATCGAGCTTCCCCTTAGGCCGGGAGCATTTGCGGTGCGGCCCCATTCAAGGGCAGGATAGACTTTTCGGGAGTGCTTAACGGAAGGCACAGTAGGGATGAGACGACTAAGCAAAGGTCCAATCTACGAGCGTTGCCGGGCCGCGCTGAATGAGCATATCCGGCGCTATTTCGTCGAGCGCGATCTCAGAGACACACTGGCCCAATATCACCCGCAGGCCATCGGAGTCGGCACCGGCCGGGGGGAATCGGCCATGGACCCGGCTGGCCTGCGCGAGGTGGTCCGCTCCGACCTGGAAGGCTACCCGGAACCTGTCAATCTGGACATCAAGCATTGCGAGCTCTATCAGGTCACCGAGGACGTGGTGATTTCCCAGATGTTGCTGGACTTCAATATCAACAGCGACACCCACAAGATGACGTTACGGGACTCCCGCCATACGCTTGTCTGGCACCTTCCCGACGATGGCGACGCCCATATCTGCCATGTCCACGTTTCCTTCCCCACGGATCTTCATGGCGAAGAAGAGCCCTACCCGCTCAAGGAACTGGAAGAAGTCTCCCAGATGGTCGATAACCTGATCCACGACCGAACCCAGTCATTGACCGAGTCTTATCGACGGCTGGAACAAATGGTGGTCCGTGACCGGCTCACCGGCATGTTCAACCGGGTACGAATAGACGAGGTATTGGAACAGGAATTCGTGCGGGCCAAGCGCTATCAGCGCCACTTTTCCGTGATATTCATTGACCTGGACCGCTTCAAGAACGTCAATGACAACCATGGCCACCTGGCCGGCGACGAAATCCTCAAGACCCTGGCTACGTATATTCAGGACAATATCCGGATCACAGACACTGCCGCACGATGGGGCGGGGAAGAGTTTCTGGTGGTACTGCCGGAAACCGGCATGGAAGAGGCCTATCAGGTGGCGGAGAAGCTAAGACAGGCCTTCGAACGGGAACCCTTTGAACTGGACGATCAGCAAATCCATATTACTCTGAGCCTGGGCGTTGCGGCCTGCCAGCCTGGCGACAGCATTGAGGCCATTCTTGCGCGTGCCGACAAGGCCTTGTACGAGGCCAAGCGCAACGGCCGCAATCAGACGGTGGTTTCCGGTAGTTGCTGAATCTCCCCCTCGTCCAGCGGCCCAAGGAGTCAAGTCTGTCATGTCCCTGCGTATTGTTCTGTTGATTCTAGGTCTGAGCCTGCCGCTTTCGGCCTTCGCCCAGGGCCCGGTGCCGCCAGAAGACCCGGTGGATGAAGATGCCGGGGAAATGGCCATGGACCGGGAGGCGGACCTGGAAGCCTTCGTGGACGGCATCGTCGCGGCACGCATGGACAGTGACCGACTGGCGGGGGCCACGGTAGCCGTGGTGCATCGAGGTGAGGTGCAGTTGCTCAAGGGCTACGGCAAACGGGATGGTGATGGCACCCCGGTGGATGCCGAGAAAACCCTGTTCCGGATCGCCTCCATCTCAAAGCCCTTTGTCTGGGTCGCCCTGATGCAATTGGACGAAAGGGGGCTGATTTCACTGGATGACCCGGCCAATGATCACCTTCCCGACACACTGCAGCTTCCCCCGGGCCTGGACGGCGAGCCCATCCGCATCCATCACCTGATGAGCCACAACGCCGGCTTCGAGGACTCGGCCCTGGGGCATTTGCTGGAACGGGAGGTGGAAAACCTCCGCCCCCTGAATGAATATCTCGACCGGGTGCGTCCCGAACTGGTGCGCCCGCCCGGTGAACTGGCCACCTATTCCAACTGGGCCAGCGCACTGGCCGGCGCCCTGGTGGCCGAGGTCAGCGGCCTGGGTTTCGAGGAATACGTGGAGGAATACATCTTCGCGCCACTGGGCATGGAACGCTCGACCTTCAGGGAGACCTATTCCCCGGACGAAGTGCATGAAGACATGCCGGCACCCGTGGCCGAGGAATTGGCCGAGCATTTCGCCGAGGGTTTTCGGGAACAGGCTGGTGTACTGGAGCCGGCCTATTTCGAATACCTTGCCCACACGGCGCCCTCCGGCGGAATGTCTGCCACGGCCGCCGACATGGCAAATTTCATGCTCGCCCTGCTCAACGAGGGTGAGCTGAACGGCGACCGGATTCTCGCCGACGACACCGCCCGACGCATGAGCCAGACACGGTTCAGTAATGCCGAGGGCATGAATGGCCTGGCCCACGGATTCATTGAATATCGCTTCGACAACGGTCTCCGCGGCTATGGCCACGGCGGCGCGCTGGTGCATTTTTTCTCCGGCATGGTTCTGGTACCCGAACTGGAGCTGGGCATCTTCGTCTCCACCAACACAGCCGGTGGACGCGGCTTCAGCCAGGCCTTGCCGCGCCATGTGGTCGCTCGCTTTCAAGCCGAGCCGGGCGAGCAGCCCGAAGCCGCCGGTAACGATGAGCTTACAGAAAGGCTGGAAGACTATGCGGGCAGCTATCGTCATACCCGCCGCAGCTACAGCGGAGTGGAGAAAATCACCGCCATCGACAACGTGATGAAGGTTGATGTACACGACGATGGCTATTTAATCACCCACATGGGAGGCCAGACCCGGCGCTGGCTGCCAGTGGACGGGCAGGTGCATCTCTTTGAGCGAGTGGATGGCCCGGACCGCCTTGCCTTTGGTGAGAGCCCCGGTGGCGATATCAACCGGGTCTACCATCCCAGCGGCATCAATGCCGGTGAGCGCATCGGCTTCTTCGGCACCGGCCAGTGGCTGTTTACCATTATGGGCATTACTGGTCTGGCTGCCCTATGGCAGCTGGGCGGATTCTGGATCCGTCGCCGACAGCGGCTGAACGAAACCACGGCGGAACGCACGGCAAGCTGCTTGATGCTGGCCTGGTCGCTGGGCTGGATCTCGGCACTGGTCCTGGCCTGGCAGGCCATGAGCGCCATTCGCGGCGCTGGCGCGGAGAACCTTTTTCTCTGGCCATTGCCCATACTCCAGGGCTGGGTACTGATCAACAATCTTGCTGTCTTGCTGAGCCTGCTGGCAGTAATCAGCATTGTGCCCCTGTGGCGGACACGCACCTGGTCCCTGCGCCAGCGCCTGTATCATATTGTGGCTGTATTCGCGGGCCTGGCCCTGGCCATGACCCTTAACGACTGGAACCTGATTGGGTGGCGATTCTGATGAAAACACCGAGATCCTTGCTCTCACTCCTATTGATCCTGAGCCTGGCCGCCTGTGGTCAGGAACCCGCTGCCGAATCCAATGAAATGCTGGTCTACAAGACGCCGCAATGCGGCTGCTGCAGTGTCTGGGTGGATTACATAGAGGAAGCAGGCTTCGAGGTGGAGGCACGCGACGTGAGCCACCAGGAGCTCAACGAGATCAAGCGCGAAGCCGGCCTGCCCTTCAGCCTGGGCTCCTGTCACACGGCCTTCGTTGACGGCTATGTGGTGGAAGGCCATGTACCGGCGGAGCAGGTTCATCGTCTGCTGGAGGAGCGCCCCGACATCCTCGGCATTGCCGTCGCCGGCATGCCAATCGGTTCACCGGGCATGGAAATGGGCGACCGAAAAGACCCCTATGAGGTCCTGACTTTCAATGACGAAGGGGAAAGCGAAGTCTTCGCCCGTTATCATCAGGAAGAGTGAGGTAACAGACTCACCATCGGGGGTGCCCCTAGGCGCCGCTGCCAGATCCGGCTCGCTGCCAGGGCCAGGAGGGAAACGGGTACCAGCCAGGCGAAAAAGGCAGCGAATGCACCCAGGCCCGGCAGGCCCAGCAGGAGAATCAGACTGGGCGCGCAGCAGGCACCACCGGCCAGCAGGGCGGGCAAGGCACCGGACAGGCTGCCGCTAGCGCTGTAGCGGCAGCTGGGATTGGCCCGCAAATGCAAAACCCCGTGCAGGTTGGCGGCCAGCAATCCGGCCAGTAGCACGGTCATTGCCAGATTCAGTGGGCTGATCAGGATCACCAGATAGCCCGCTTCAATCATGACCACCGGCTCGAACTGGAAAACCGCCCGCGCACTCAGGATGCGCTCAAGGCTCAACTCTCCCACCATCAGCCCCCACAGGGAACTGTCCATCACATCGATATCGCCAATGGCGTAGAGGTAGAAGCCTGCATAGGCCAGAGCTGCTGACAGGGGCAGCCAGAGCGCGTGGCGGACAACCTGGTCTGTCGAATCACTCATCGCCATCCAGTACCACGGTCATGGGGTAGAAGGCGTACCAGGCAAACCACATGGCCTCGAAGCCGTTAACGGCGTCCAGTTCCTGTAGCCCGGGAGCACTGGGACCGGAAGGCCCAAAGCTCACGGCACTGGGGTCTTCGGGAAAATCACTGGCCTGTCCCCGGAATACCCAGGCGGTCTCAAGGCCGTCGTCATAAATCACCAGGAAGTCGTCGGAGACGCCGCTGTAGCTCAGGTAGCCGGCCTCGGCGAGGGCATCCATATCTACCGCCACAGCCTCCTCGGAAGTCCGGAAACCAAAGATCTCCCGCTTGGCATCAAAGCGCTCATTCTCATTCATGACCGGGAAGATGCGGTCACTGCCCTCGGCATAATAGCCGGTACGCGGGTTGTAGCCGCCGTAGGGGTCGCGGCGATAATTGCGCACATGACCGGTTCGCCGTGACAGCACCTCGGTGTCCGGGTGACGGGCAAGCCAGTTATCCCAGCGAGTCCAGAATACCCGTTGCTCAACCAGACCTTCCCCTGCGTGCGGGCCGGCCGCCGCCGCGCCTAGGATCTGCGGCCAATAGCTATCCGAGTGGCGGTCGTACATGAGCAGATTGCTGTTGACCAGGCGACCGGAGACACCCAGTTCGGTCTCGCCCCGCTTGTAGCCAATCCCGGTACCGGTCAGCGGGCAGTAGGTCACCGCAACATTCTCCCCGCCAACGGTGTCATTGACGATTTCGTGCCAGACCAGGACCGACTGCGGATAGGCCCGCGCCTCGCCATTGATGTAGATACCGATGATCTTGTCACCCCCCTCCAACCAGTCATCGGCCAAATCCGCGCTGATAAAACGAGGAGAATCAATGGACGGGATGCCGTCCTTGCCGGGGCCGCCGGACAGGGACTGATCCCAGTAGGCCGAGACCTCACCGTCGACGATGTTGGCCGTGGTCGTCGGAATCGGCTTGTCGGCAAATGCAGGCGTGGCCGCAATGGCCAGGAGACTGAGGCCCAGATAGCTGCGCATGGTCACTACTCCCCGCGGTGGCTGTGTCTCAGGATGGACGGCCATTGGCAGCAGCTTGTTACAGTGTATTTGGGCCGATGGCGGAGCTCATCGAAACCGGTAACGCCGATGGCACCGCTGGTCGGCCCGGCCAGATTGAGCGGTATTCTCAGCTTGACAAACGGCATGGCATTGTTCCGCCTGCATGGCTGTGGAGGAAGTTGACTCAAAGTCCTCGAAAAAGCTTGACAAGTCATTCGGCGACGCGTCCACAACAGCGACCCCCCAGAGTTACCGACCAGCGACCAATCTCCTAGACATCTGTTTTATATCGTTTTTTTTGGCCTGTTTGCTGAATCGAGCACGTGGATGGGGCGTCATTTTTGAGAAAAACACACCAAGTGCATCTTTCCACAATATCTGTGGATAACCATGTGAATAAACCACTGATCCGGCTTCCCTGACGGGGCCGTTGTCAGATTGGGCATTTCTTGGTCACCGTGTCTGTGACGACCCAATTATCGGCGGTCGGGGCAGCCAGGCGGGACCGACTCAAGTAAGATGCTCGGCATCCACGGTTGAGGCCGTCAGCCGGCTCATCCTTTCCGGACCAGAACGAAGGAGCTGCTTCATGTACATGGGAATCAAGCATCTGCACATGGGCCTGGCACTGCTCAGCATCCTGGGCTTCATGCTGCGCGGTGGCTGGCTGCTGCTGACCGGCGACCGCCCCGGCTCCAGGCTGGCCAAGATCGCCCCCCATGTGGTGGATACCCTGTTGCTCCTCAGCGGCATCCTGCTGCTGGGCATGACCGGCTGGGCCTTTCTCTCCCAACCCTGGATGCTGGTGAAACTGGGGCTGGTGGCCCTCTACATCGGCGTCGGTATCGCCGCTTTCCGGGTGTCTGCCGGTGCGGCCCGCTGGGGGCTGTTCTTCCTCGCGGTGCTGGTCTTTCTGCAGACTATGTCGGTGGCTTTTTCCAAGTCCGCTCTGGGGCTTGCCGGTTTCGTGCTGTAAGCGGTGAGAAAAGCGGATTAATCGCTCATTTGGGCCTACACTGAACAGAGAGGCATCAAGACTCCGGGCCGGTTGGGCCAGGGACGGGCCAGCTCGGCCCGTGCACCGGAGAGTCAGGCCCAATGACAAAAGCTTTTCGGCTGCGTCCAGCCCATCGCATAGCCAGAATCAACTACCTGCCCCGCGTACTGGGCTTTCTCTCCACGTTCGTGGCCATTCTCCTCATCACACCCGAACTGGAGCTGGGTACGCCCATCCTGCTGGCCGCGGTGGCGGCATTCCTTGTCTATCCACACCTGGCCTGGCTGCATACCCGCCTGGTCACCCACTCCAAACGCGCTGAACAGATCAATCTGCTCCTGGATTGCATTCTGCTCGGGACCTGGGCCGCGCTGCTGGCATTCAATCTGTGGATCACATTCTCCCTGCTGGTCAGCTCCTTGCTTAACAACTCGGTCAATGGCGGCCTCCCCCGCCTGGCTCTGGCCTTCGTCTGCTTTGTCCTCGGCGGCCTGCTCGGGGTAGGCATTGCAGGACCTGCCTTCGTGCCGACCGCGAGTCTGCCGGTAACCGCTTTTGTGATCATCACCACCCTGCTCTACATTCTCGGCGTGGGTGTCACCTATCACCGCCAGAATGGACAACTGGCTCGGGCCCACAAGGATATTGCCCGCAAGAACGATATCTTCCGCTCGCTGCTGGACATGGGTGTGCAGACCTATGAGGCGAAGGACGTTCCCGACCTGATACAGCGATCGCTCAGGCAGTTCAGGGCGCTATATCCCACACGCAGTTTCGGCATCGTGCTGTTCGATCGAGAACGGGCGGATCTGGTTCGCCATGCCGGATTTCTGGGTGCGGCGGAGAATTGTCGTCAGGCCCTGATGGACAGGCTCCGCACCCATAACCAAAGCTCGGAACGATATCGTCAGGCATGGCTGCAGCAGTCAGATCAGCGATTCCTGCTGATGCCCTTGCATCGCCACCTGCAGCAATCCCCTGGCTACCTGATGGTCGATAGCCAGCCGAACGATGATGCCGAAAGTGCCCTGCCGCTTTTTGTCGACCAGCTTGGGGCCGCCCTGGAAAACCAGTTGCTGACCCAGGAACTGCGCAAGCTCGCCGAAACCGATGGCCTCACCGGTCTGTTCAACCGAGCCTTCTTCGAAGAACAACTGGCCCATGCCATCTGGCTCAAGAAAACCCACAGCGAACCGGATTTCTCGGTGGTGATGATTGATCTGATCGGACTGAAGAGAAGTAACGATCACCATGGTCACGAAAGCGGGGATGAACTGATTCGGCAGGTGGCCAGGCAGTTGAAAAAGCAGGCCCGCCGTAGTGATGTGGCAGCCCGCTACGGTGGTGACGAGTTTGTGATTCTATGCCATGACTGTGCTGAGTCCGATGCCCAGCGCGCGGTGGAACGTCTGACGACAGCCTGCCAGGGCCGGGAATGCGAGATAGCCCTGTCGGGAGACCGCCGACTGAATCTCGCCGTGAACATCAGCGTGGGTGTTGCCGGTTCTGACCAGCACCCGCCAGACCGGGTCTTGCGACTTGCCGACCAGCGGATGTACGAGGACAAGGAAGCCTATTACCAGCAGCACAGCCGCTATCGTTAGCCGGCAGCACGCATGCCACCGCCACCACCGCTGGGCGGTGGGGTCCAGACATTGCTGATGGCCTGCCGGGCACCGGCAGGTAGGTCACGAGAGAAGCGCAAATGCTGGCGGCGGCCCTGCCCCATGACATCCACCCGCCCCACCGATACCCGGTGCAAACGAGCGATATCCCGACAGGCAGCGAGAAAGCCCGGGGACAACTGTCCCCGGGCTTCACTGATGCTCCCGTCGCGGAAACGAATTCGACCGCGAACACCCGCCAGGCGGGCCCAGATGGACAGCCTTGCGCTCACTTCACCTCCGGAGGCGTGATCTCCAGCACGTCTTTGTCGCCGACAATCCCTGCCCGGTGGAGTTCACGCATCAACGGCTGGATGCTCTCCAGAGCCCTCAATGCCGCTCGGCTGGCCACCGGTTCGGCGCGGCCGCCGGCCAACAGGTTGAGCCAGCCCTTGGGCTCGGGGTAGGTCTTGAGCTTGAGCGGGGCATCCACTTCCAGCTCAAGCAGTTCCCGCACCGCGGCCATCGCCTCGCCATAACCGCCGACCCCGTCCACCAGGCCACGATCCAGCGCCTGTTGCCCCGTCCAGATCCGCCCCTTGGCGAAGGCTTCAAGCTCGTCATAGCTCATGTTGCGCCCGGCGGCGGCCTTGGCCACAAAGTCCTCATAGACCCGGTCGAGCCAGTCCTGATGCCGCTGCCAGCCATGCTCGGTGTAATCATGGCCGCCGGAGTACATGCTGGCATTGTCCGCGGTGGTAACCGCATCCCAGCTGATGCCGAAGCGCTCCAGCCAGAAATCGGTGGTCAGGAACTTGCCTCCCAGCACCCCGATGGAACCGGTGATAGTGCCCGGCTGGGCGATGATACGGTCAGCCTCCATGGCCACGAAATAACCGCCGGAAGCGGCCACATTGCCCATGCTCACCACCACCGGCTTGCCTGCCTCCCGGGCCTTGCGGGTCATGGCCAGGATGGCGTCGGACGCCACATAGGAGCCACCGGGGCTGTCCACCCGAAACAGAATGGCCTTGATGCTGTCATCCTCGATGGCGTCCCGAAAGGCCCGGACCACGGTATCGGAGCCCATGGAGACGCTGCCGAAGACAGGGTCGTAGCCGCTCTCGCCGCGCATGACCCCGCCGGTACCGTGAATGACCGCCACGCCGGTGCCCCGCTTGTGGGGACGCCCCGCGAGCCGGAAGTAATGGCGCGACTCCATGGTGGTGAAACGGCCCACTTTTGCCTCGAGCAGGCCGTCGAGCTCATGGCGGTACGCCAGACCATCGATCAGGCCGGCATCCACGGCCTCCACGCCCAGGAAGGGTCCACGGTTGATCAGATCCCGGATTTCCAGGTCGCTGAGGCCCCGACTCTGGGCGATGTCACTGACCATTTCCTCGAAAAGGTCATCCAGCACGGCCTGCTCGGCCTCGCGGTGGGCCTCGGTAAACTCGGTTTCCGTGAAGGTATTCTTGGCATTCTTGTATTCATGGCGATGATCCATTCGCGGCTCGAGATCCAGCTTCTCGAGGGTTCCCGCCAGGAACATGCTTTCGCTGATCAGCCCCACCAGGCCGATGTCGCCGGATTCCTGCATGTGGATCTCGTCAAAGGCCGTGGCCAGGTAATAACCCTGGTTGCCCGGGCCCACTTCGCCAATGGTTTCGGCATAGGCAATCGCCGGCTTGCCCGACTCACGGAAGCGCTCGATGGCCTGGCGGATCTCCTGGACCGCGGCCATGCCCTGGCTGGCGCCGCCAACCCGGGCCACCAGGCCTTTCACCCGCCGGTCCTCGGCGGCCCGATCAATGGCTTCCACCAGATCGCGCAGGACCCAGCGATCCCCCATCATGGCGCGTGCCAGGGGGTCATCCGGGATCGATTCGATCACCGGCTGCTCCAGGTTGAGGCTGATGATGACCTCGGAAGGCACCCGCTCGCGGGCAAAGAAACTGCTGACCAGGGCGATCAGAACCCCCGCCAGCACCAGGGCACCGAGAACAGTGCATGTCTTCTTGATCCACTTCATGCTAACCCCCCGTTGTTGGGAACTGTATTGGCAAATTACACCACCCAATCAGCGGCGACAAGATGCGCAACGGCACCATTGCCACACCCCTCGCTGCAACCGCGTATATATAAACAAGTGTCTACATCGTTGGGAATTGCTCCAAATTGCACAGAACTTGCCCGGAATAGGCCAGCTCGGTAAACTTCCGGCCTCGCGTTTTCCGAGCAACGCTTTCTGCCGCGCGGCCCCGGCCGCGTCACCCCGCTGCTGAAGGAGCTGATCGTGCTGAAGTACACCGTCAGCCTGGCCGTGATAATGGCCATCATCTGGCTTCTCTTCTCCGGTATGTGGACGCACCCCATCATCGTGCCGCTGGGTGCGGCATCGGTGCTGCTCACGGTGTACCTGGCCACCCGGATGAAGATCATTGACCGCGAAGGGCATCCCTTGCATCTGCTGGTGCCCTCGCTCAAGTACTGGCCCTGGCTGCTGATGGAAATCAGCAAGTCCAATCTGATCGTCGCCCGCCACGTGCTGGCCGGCAAGAACAGCATCAATCCACGGATGGCAAGGGTCAAGGCCAGCCAGAAGACCGCCCTGGGCCGCACCATCTTCGCCAACTCCATCACCCTGACCCCCGGCACGGTAACCGTGCATGTGCGGGACAATGAGATCTGGTTCTACGCCCTCACCGAGGAGATCGAACAGGGCCTCAAGGATGGAGAAATGGACCGGCGGGCCACCGAATTCGAGGGAGAATCATAATGGAATTCGCCTTTATCGGAGCGGCGCTGGCCATTCTGGTGACCATGGGCCTGGCCCTGGTTCGCGCCTTCGTGGGCCCGACCACCTATGACCGCATCCTGGCGGTGAACGTCTTTGGCACCAAGACCGTGCTGATGATTGCCGTCATCGGTTTCATCGTCGGTCGCCCGGAGTTCATCGACATCGCCATCGTCTATGCCCTGATCAACTTCATCGGCATTGTTGCCGTGCTGAAGTTCTTCGAGTACGGCAGCTTCGCCGGAAAGTCCACGGATGTGGACGAACGGGAGGAACATTGATGGAACTCGTGCTCAACATCATCAGCATGGTGTTGCTGGCAGCCGGTTCCCTGCTGCTGCTGATTGGCGGCCTGGGCCTGTTGCGGTTTCCGGACTTCTACTCCCGGATTCAGGCGGCTGGCATCACCGACACCCTCTGCTCGATTTTTATCCTGGTGGGGCTGATGCTTCAGGCGGATTCCCTGCCCACCGGCGGGAAACTGCTGTTTACCCTGCTGTTTCTCCTGTTTACGGCGCCCACTGCCAGCCATGCTCTGGCCAAGGCGGCCCGTCATAGCAAGCTGGATCCCTGGCGACCCGGGGAAGGGGGTGCGTCATCGAAGCGCTGATCGATATCATCCTGCTGGCCTTTCTGGCCATGGTGGCCATTGCCATCGTCAAGATCCGCAATCTGTTTGCGGTGACCATGCTCACCGGCATCTATAGCCTGCTGGCAGCCTCCCTGTTCGTGGTCATGGATGCGGTGGACGTGGCCCTGACCGAGGCGGCAGTCGGGGCCGGCATCATGATCATCCTGATGCTGGGCACCCTGGCGCTGACCACCAGCAAGGAAAAGAACCACGGCAAGGGACAGAACCTGCTCGCCCTGGTGGTGGTTTTCATCACTGGTGGCGGCCTGATCTATGGCACCCTGGACATGCCCCACTACGGGGATCCTGAAGCGCCGGCGCATACCCACCTTTCTCCCCACTTCACGCAGGAGTCGGTGGACGAGATCGGCATTCCCAACATGGTGACTTCCGTACTCGCCAGCTATCGAGGCATCGATACCCTGGGCGAGGCGGTCGTGATCTATGCCGCCGCCGTGGGCGTGCTTCTGGTGCTGGGCAGTGGCGCGGTGCGCCGTCGCCGCAAGGACGATCCCAAGGCCAATCCCAAGGCCAATGGCGGGGAGGAACGCTCATGAATCAGTATGTGGTGCTTCGGGTCATCACCAAGCTGATGATCCCGGTGATCCTGCTTTACGGCCTTTACATCCAGTTCCACGGAGAATACAGCCCGGGGGGCGGCTTTCAGGCCGGGATCATCTTTGCCGCCGGCTTCGTCATCTACAGCCTGATCTATGGTCTGGACAAGGCACAGGAAGCCATCTCCCCGGAAGCGGCCCATATCCTGGCCGCCCTGGGCGTGCTGCTGTACATCGGCATCGGCATTGCCTCCTTCTTCCTGGGTGGCAACTTCCTGGAATACAAGGTCCTGCTGCCGGATGACCATGCCGGTGAAACCTTCGGCATCATCAGCATCGAGCTGGGTGTCGGCATTACCGTCGCCACGGTTGCCCTGACACTGTTCTATTCATTTGCCGGCCGGGAGCGTGACTGATGGAATGGCTTGGCCTGTATAACTACTGGGTAGTCGTCGTCCTGATGATGGTGGGTTTTTACATCGTCATCGCCCAGGGCAATCTGGTGAAGAAGATCGTGGGCCTGAACATCTTTCAGACCTCGGTGTTCATTTTCTTCATCAGCCTGGCGAAGCTGGATGGCGGCACGGCGCCGGTTTATGTGGAAGGCATCACCGAGTACTCCAATCCCCTGCCCCACGTGCTCATCCTCACCGCCATTGTGGTCGGCGTCGCGCTGACCGCCATGGGCCTGGCCCTGGTGGTCCGGGTTCATGAACTGTATGGCTCCATTGAGGAAGACGAGATTCACGAACAGGACGGGAAACACTAATGGACCTTCTCATCCAACATCTGCCTGCCCTGCAGGTGGTGCTGCCCATGCTGGCCGCGCCCATCGTGATGCTGATGGCGCGCGCCCCGCGACTGGCCTGGGCGGCCACCACGCTGACAACCTGGCTCACCCTTGGCGTTTCCATCCTGCTGGTTCAGCAGGTCCTGCTGCACGGCAGTATTTCCTATCACATGGGCGGCTGGGTGCCGCCGGTGGGTATCGAATACTTCGTTGATCCGGCGAACATTGTCGTTCTCCTGATCATCTCCCTGATGGGTGCGATATCCATGCCCTTCGCCCTGCGAAGCGTGGAACAGGAAGTGGACAAGGCCAAACACGGACTGTTCTATGCCGCCTTCCTGCTGGCCAACTGCGGCCTGCTGGGGATTACCATCACGGGCGATGCCTTCAACATCTTCGTGTTCTTCGAGATTTCCGCCCTGGCATCCTATGCCCTGATTGCCATGGGCAAGGACCGTCGTGCGGTGATGTCGTCCTATCAGTACCTGGTCATGGGCACGGTGGGCACCACCTTCCTGCTCATCGGCATTGGTTTCATGTACATCATGACCGGGACGCTGAACCTGATCGATCTGGCCCAGCGTCTGCCGGAGGTCAATGACACTGGCACCATCCGGGCAGCCTTTGCCTTCCTGGTGGTGGGGATCTCGCTCAAGCTGGCCCTGTTCCCCCTGCACTTGTGGCTGCCCAACGCCTATACCTATGCGCCGTCCATGATCACCGTCTTTCTGTCGGCGACGGCAACCAAAGTGGCCATTTACGTACTCTTGCGGATCATCTTCAGCGTCTTTGGCTATGAGTTCAGCTTCTCGGAGCTGAATCTGGGTTATGTGCTGATGCCGCTGGCCATGCTGGGCATTCTGATTCCGTCCATCGTTGCCATCTTCCAGACCAACATCAAGCGCATGCTGGCCTACTCCAGTGTGGCCCAGGTGGGCTACATGATTCTCGGGGTCAGTTTTGCCAGCACCCTGGGCCTGATGGCCTCGGTGGTGCACCTGTTCAACCACGCCGTGACCAAGGCCGCGCTCTTCATGGCGCTGGCCTGCATCATCTATCGGGTAGGCGGTGTGTCGCTGGATCGCATGGCCGGGATTGCCAAGCAGATGCCCTGGACCATGGCGGCCTTTGTTCTCGCCGGCCTGTCCCTGATCGGCATCCCCCTGACCGTGGGCTTTGTCACTAAGTGGCATCTGTTGCTTGCCGCCCTGGAGGGTGGCCTCTGGCCGGTGGCGGTCTTCCTGCTGGGCACTTCCCTGCTGGCCACCATCTATATCTGGAAAGTGGTGGAAGCGGCCTACCTGAAGGAGCCCGCTGAAGGCGCTCAACCGGTGCGGGAAGCGCCCATGAGCCTGCTGCTGCCCACCTGGGCATTGACCGTGGCCTGCCTTTACTTCGGTATCGACACTTCACTGCCGGTGGACCTGGCCAATCGAGCTGCTGAAACCCTGATGGGAGGTTACCTGTGAATCAGGTCGTATTCCTGGAACCCGCGCTGGCCATTCAGCTGGCCCTGGCCATCCCGGCCCTGGGGACCGTGTTGATCGCCCTGACCGGCCGCTGGCCCAATCTGCGCGACACCCTCATGGTCGCCACCGCAGTTGCCATGTTCACCATGGTCCTGCAGGTCCTGCCGGAAGTGCTGGCTGGCGGCCGCCCCGGCGTCACCTTGTTCGAACTGTTTCCGGGCCTGCGCATTGCTTTCGAGGTGGAGCCGCTGGGGATGCTCTTCGGGCTCATTGCCTCGGGGCTATGGATCATCACCTCCCTGTACGCCATCGGCTACATGCGAGGCGCGGGCGAAGCCAATCACACCCGCTTCCATGCCTGTTTTGCGGTGGCCCTGTTCGCGGCGGTAGGCATTGCCTTCGCCCAGAACATGTTCACCCTGTTCATCTTCTACGAGATTCTCACCATCTCCACCTACCCCCTTGTGGCCCACAAGCAGAATGTGGCGGCGAAGATGGGGGCGCGGACCTATATCGGGCTGCTGCTGGGCACCTCCATCGGCTTCCAGCTGGTGGCCATCATCGCCACCTGGTGGATGACCGGCAGCCTGGACTTTACTGACGGCGGCATCATGGAAGGCCATGTGGGTTATGGCATGGGTGCCCTGCTGCTGGTGCTCTACATGTACGGCATTGGTAAGGCGGCCCTGATGCCTTTCCACCGCTGGCTGCCCTCGGCCATGGTGGCACCCACGCCGGTATCCGCACTGCTCCACGCCGTGGCCGTGGTGAAGGCCGGGGTGTTCACCGTGCTCAAGGTGGCCACCTACCTCTTCGGCCTGGATTATCTGTCCAACCTCTGGACCACGGAAGTGATCATGTACATTGCCGCCTTCTCCCTGTTGGCGGCATCCACCGTGGCCCTGCAAAAGGACAATCTCAAGGCCCGACTGGCCTATTCCACGGTCAGTCAGCTCTCCTATATCACTCTCGGCGCCATGCTGGTCAGTCAATTGGCCACCATTGGGGGCGGCATGCACATTGCCATGCACGCCTTCGGCAAGATCACGCTGTTCTTCTGTGCCGGCGCCATCTATGTGGCCAGCAAGAAGACCAATATCAGTGAAATGGATGGCATCGGCCGGCGCATGCCGTTCACCATGGGTGCCTTCCTGCTGGGTGCATTGTGCGTGATCGGGGCCCCGCCCATGGGCGGGCTGTGGAGTAAATGGCATCTGGTCGTCGGTGCCGCCGATGCCGGTCAGGTGCTGATGATCTTCGTGTTCATGATCAGCACCCTGCTCAACATCGCCTATCTGCTGACGCCGGTGGTCAGGGCCTTCATGCTGCCGCCCACGGACGGCTACAAGGGCGGCATCAAGGAAGCACCTCTGCTCTGCGTGGTTCCCCTGTCCATCACGGCCCTGGGCTGCGTGGCACTGTTCTTTATCGCTGATCCGCTGCGGAACATGCTCGCCGGCATCTTTGCCGGCTGACCTGACCAAACTGCGAGACCTGACATGATCGTAAAGTTTCTGGACATGCTGGTACGACATGGGACGCTGCTGAAGTGGGCCACGCTCGCTTTCATGGCGGTCCTGGTGATCGTCGATCTGATCCTGCCTTCGGCCTACGACCGTTTCGCCTGGGAAAGCTGGGGCGGTTTTGGCGCCTTCTTCGGCATCGTCGCTTCCCTGATTCTCATCGCTCTGGCCAAGGGCCTGGGCTTTGGCCTGGTTTACCGCTCTGAAGACTATTACGACGACGAGCTGGAGGGTCGTGAGATGAGCGGCGACCCCCGAGACGAAGACGAACGCAATGAGATGCTGAACAAGGAGGACGAGAACAATGCATGAGCTGTTCAGCATCAACTGGCCCGGGATGGACTGGCTCCACCCTTCCCTGCTGCTGATTCTCGGTAGCCTGCTGATTCCCGTTTTCCGCGGGGCGGTCCAGCAGGTGTATCGTCTGACCCTGGCGGCCGCATTCATGGTGGCGGTGTTTAGTACCGTGCCGGGCGTCTACGCCAGCTTCCAGTTCCTGGGCATGGACATGATGATGGGACGGGCCGACCAGCTCAGCCTGGTCTTCGCCTACGTCTTTGCCATCATGGCCATGATCGGCACCATCTACGCCCTGCACGTAAAAGACAATGTGCAGCACATGGCCGGCTTCATCTACGCCGGCTCTGCCGTGGGTGTCACCTTTGCCGGTGACCTGCTCACGCTTTACGTGTTCTGGGAGCTGATGCTCCTGTCCTCGGTATGGCTGATCTGGCGCAATCGCAACCCCATTTCCTTCGCCTCGGGTTTCCGTTATCTGCTGGTTCATGCGGTCAGCGGGGTTCTGCTGCTCGCCGGCATCGTGCTCTACTACAGCCAGACCGGCAGCCTGGCCTTTGAGCGCATTGATGTGGAAGGCGCCGCCTTCTGGCTGATCCTGGTTGGCTTCATGGTCAATGCCGCCGTGCCACCCCTGCACGCCTGGCTGACCGACGCCTACCCGGAGGCCACTGTCACCGGCGCGGTATTCCTCAGTGCCTTCACCACCAAGACGGCCGTTTACACCCTGATGCGGGGCTTCCCCGAGACCGAAGTCCTGATCTGGATGGGTGCTGTCATGACCATCTGGGGCGTGACCTACGCTGTGCTTGCCAATAATATCCGCCGTCTGCTGGCTTATCACATCGTCAGTCAGGTGGGTTACATGGTGGCCGGTATCGGCCTGGGCACGGCCATGGCCCTCAACGGTTCGGCGGCACACGCCTTTGCCCATATTCTCTACAAGGCACTACTGTTCATGGGCGCGGGCGCCATCATCTACATGACCGGCCGGGCCAAGCTGACCCAGTTGGGTGGTCTTTACCGCTACATGCCGCTGACCTTCATCTTCTACATGATCGCGGCCTTCTCCATCTCGGCCTTCCCGCTCACCAGTGGCTTTGTCAGCAAGACCATGATTCTGGAAGCCTATGCCGAGAATCAGATGGCGATCATCTGGCTGATGCTGTCGCTGGCCTCGGCGGGTACCTTCCTGAGTGTGGGCCTGAAACTGCCCTGGTTCGCCTTCATGGGCAAGGACTCCGGCCTGCGGACTAAGGAAGCGCCCACCAACATGCTGGTGGCCATGGGCATTGCCGCCTTCTTCTGTATCTATATCGGTATCCGACCCGAGTGGCTGTATCAGTTCCTGCCGTTCCAGCCGGTGGAATACAACGCCTACACCATGGGGCACCTGCTTTGGGAACTGCAGCTACTGCTGTTCGTGGGCCTAATCTTCTTCCTCCTGCTCAAGTATGTGGGCCCCAAGGAGAAGATCACCATCGATACCGACTGGATCTACCGCAAGGCCGCGCCGCGTGCAGTGGGCTTTGTTCATCAACACGGTACTGCCGCCTGGCATGCCTTCCTGGCGGGCCTGCGCTGGCCGCTTGATCGCATCGTTGATGCGGCCAGTCGTCACCATGGCCCCCAGGGAACCCTGGCCCGGACCTGGCCAACCGGAAGCATGGTGCTCTGGGTGGCCGTGTTACTGGCGGCGTCCTTGTTGATTTATTATCTTTGAGCTACAAGCTACGCGCTACGAAAACGGGGCCCTTGGGGCCCCGTTTTCTTTTGGTGGTTCGATGGCTTTGTTACAGCTCGTCAAACTGGTGGGAGATGATTTCCTGTCTTTCGGCGTCCTGGAGGCGGGTGCTGACGCCTGGGGGTAGTGGGACAGTCAACTCCACATTGATGTCGGCCGGGTGATCGACGCGGGGTGAGGCGGCGTCCACCAGGATATCGGCGAGGGCCAGGCGCATGGCCTGGTCGTAGAAGGGATCGCCCGCAGCGCCGTAGGCGGTGGTGAAGACCGAAAGGCTGTCATCGCCGTTGTCCACCAGCTCCACCAGCTTCCACTCCATGGGCCGATCCACACTCCCCGGAGAGACAATCTCATAGTAGCCCTGGTCTGCCTGGTCGGCGCCCCGGTCAGCGCAACTATCGCCCTCATCGGCGGCGATCATTTCGCCGTTAACACAGACCGCCGTGATGCTGTGCCGGTGGGCATGACCGGCCAGATGGAGAATCACATTGGGGTGTTGGGCCAGTTGGGTGCGCAATTGCTCCGGGGCCATGGGCTCCACCGGGTCCGGCATGATGGAGCGCAGGTTGAAGAGCAACTGGAATGCCAGCACCACCTGATCTCCGGCACCCGATTGCAGCAGATTCAAGGTAGCGACTCCGTCATTTACCGTATCCTGATCCAGTTCGGCGAAGGTCGCATCACTGCTGCCTTCCATGATCTGGGCGAACAGATCCAGCGCCTGTCGATTACCGGCATCCTCTGCCCCCCGCACGGGTGCCCCGACATTGCCGGTGCTGAGTTGCCCGTCGGCGGGATCGCAGTCCGCAGGCTCTCCGGTCCGAAACCCAATTGCAGTGGACAGCCCCTCACAGATCAGTGCTTCGAGGAAGAGCCTGAACTCATGCACGGCCGTCATGGAGCCGTTGTAGTGATGGCTGTGGATGATCACGGCCTGATTCTCATCAGCGGCAGCAGCAAGCTCAGCCTCCAGAAAGGCCACCTGATCCCGTGTCGGATCATCAAAGTCATCGCTGAGTGCTTCACCCTGCAGATAAGGCACCTGGAAGAGATCCTGCGCGGTGTCGGGCTTTGTCAGGGCCTCATCACCTTCGGAGAAGGCCTGGGAAAGCGCCTCGCTGATCTCCAGGGCATCAAAATCATAGGGCGCCTGGGGCCGACCGATCACACCCAGGTCACCGCCGTAGATATAGGCGGTATCCAGGGTGACCACCCGAAGCCAGGGGGCATCGTCGGGCTGGTGGCTATGAAAGCCTACGCAGCGTCCATCCGGATCAGGTTCGTTCAAGCCACCGAAACCATGGCCCGAAGGCTGGCCATTGGTATCAAAATGGCCGTCGATGAAGCCACAGCGATCCAGCTGTTCGCGCTGCTGATCGGAGGCGATGGACTGAGGATTGAAGCCACCATCCTGGAAAAAATCGGCGAAGGCCTCTGCCTTGCGCGTCCATGAAAGCAGTTGGTCCAGATCCAGATCTTCATCCGGCGTAATAAGCAGCTCGCTTTCGTCCAACCAGTCCCGGCGTTCTTCCCGAGGCCCAAGGTTGGGCACAGAAAGTCCGGCCTGGCCGAAGATGGACTGAAACAGGGGGAACTGTTCCGGCTGGTTAACGAAAGCCAGGGCCCCGATGGGAAAATTCCCGAGCGCCAATACGTCATGGTTGCCGACCGCTGCCAGCCAGGGCCCATCCAGGCCCTCGGCATCGATCGGCGCCTCCGGATCCAGCCCCTCCGGGGCATCGACGTTGAGGGTATCGGCACTCACCGGCGTGAACTGTCCGCCGTTCAGCAGAGTCAGGAACCAGTCCAGCTCATTGGCCTGGGCACCTTCAATGGCATCACCGGCATGGACGGCGAGGTTGAAGGGCCGGAACTCGGCCTGGATACGATTGGCGGCCCGGATCATGGCATCAGCAGCATGGGGCACATAGGCGTTCTGACTGCGATGCGCCGGTGTCGTGGTGGGGCGCGCGGCAAACTTGCTGGCCGGGATCAGCCCCGGTGATTTTTCGTCCACCACCTGCACATCGGCCGTGTGGAGCATGAAATAGACGCTGGCCCGATCATCTGACGGCTCGCCAAGCCCCAATTCATCCCGCTGGACACGGGCAAGGCCGTCACCCAGTTCCACCGCCCCCAGCTCGGGGAAGGACTCCACCCCCTCCTCCGTCTCCCGGTCCACGAATGCCGGCTCACCGGCCTCGGGGTCGCCATGGCGCAGGGGAGGATCGATCAGTGCCTCCTCGCCCTGGACCGGGGCAAGCCGGGCCTGGGTGGTGAACAGCAGACCGTCCGCTAGCGTCTCCTCTTCGTCGCTGGCATCATCCGAATCGCTGGCCAGGCAGCCAGCAAGGGACAGGAAAAGGGCAAGTATCAAAAGGCGCGCCAGAGTGCGCCCAAAGGCTGGGCTCTCGCGGTCCATGAGTTCTCTCCCGACAGAAAACGACTCTCTGAAGCTAGTTCATGGGAGAAGGCTGCGCAAGACGGGGGCGTGGGAAGCGAGCTTGCCCCGTGGTCCCAAGCAAGCAGGAATCTAGAGCGCTTTGATCAGGACACGATCACAGCGGCGGGTGGCGACACTGTCCGGGGCCGTGGTGTAACCGGCGGACTCATACAGGGCGATGGCTTCCTTGAGCACCGCTGCGGTTTCCAGACGCGCGTACTTGAAGCCCCGCGCCCTGGCGCGATCCTCCAGGAAGTCTAGAAGCCAGCGTCCCAGCCCCTGGCCACGGGCTTCCGGCAATAGATACATCTTGCGGATTTCCGCCACATCGGCCCGTCCATGTAGCGGGTAGAAGGCTGCCGTTCCCACAATGCGCTGGTCAATTTCCACCAGCCAGAACTCTCCTTGCCGGTCCATATAATGCTTTTGGACATGAACCACATCCTCGTCGGCATCCTCTGGCTCAAAGTTCAGGCCATACTCGGCAAGAACCTGGGCCAGCAAGGCCACCACCGCGTCGCGATCTTCGGCTGTCCAGAGCCGGATCCGATAGTCGCCGAACCGATGTGCCTTAGAGTCCTGATTCATGTCTCTCCATCCACCGAGGCACTCTCAGCGCCTTGGCGCAGCCAGACCGCACCGCCGCTCTTTTCATGAATGGCCTGGATCCGGCGCTCGTGGGCTTCCAGCTCAACATCCGTGGCAGAAACCACCCGCAACTGCAGGCCCTCGCGATTGACTCGCCGGATGCGAGACGCGCTGCCACCGGCCTCACCCCCTTCTTCCTCTTCCTCATTGAGAAGCAGCGTCTTCTGCCCGCCGGTCATGGCCAGATAGACATCGGCAAGGATCTCGGCATCCAGTAAGGCGCCGTGAAGGTCTCGATTGGAGTTATCTACTTCATAGCGCTTGCACAAGGCATCCAGGCTATTGCGTTGACCGGGATGCATGCGCCGAGCCATGACCAGGGTATCGAGTACCTCGCATAGCTCCTGAATTCTTTCCGGTCGCTTGAGCAAGTGCAGTTCATTGTCGAGGAAGCCGACATCGAAAGGCGCATTGTGAATAACCAGCTCAGCGCCGCGAACAAAGTCGAGAAAGTCATCCACCACTTCCTCGAAACGCGGCTTGTCTTCCAGGAAATCATTGCTGAGGCCATGCACTTCAACCGCACCGGCATCCACTTCCCGATCCGGATTGAGATACTGGTGAAAATTGCGGCCGGTGAGGCGGCGGTTGACCATCTCCACACAGCCAATTTCGATGATGCGATGGCCGTCACTGGTTTCAATACCGGTGGTTTCCGTATCCAGGACAATCTGTCTTGTCATGTCTTAACCTCGTTCAATGGCCCGCGGCCTGCAATTCATCAATGCCTTCATTGGCCAAGGCATCCGCCCGTTCATTGCCCGGGTGCCCCGAATGCCCCTTGACCCAGTACCAGCGCACATCGTGCTTGTTGCGCAGTTGGTCCAGGGCCTCCCACAGCTCACGATTCTTGACGGGTTTCTTGCTGGCGGTTTTCCAGTTGTTTCGTTTCCAGCCATCCATCCAGGTGGTAATGCCCTTGCGAACGTACTCCGAGTCGGTATGGATATCCACGCGACAACGACGTTTCAGGGCGGTCAAGGCTTCAATGGCCGCCCTGAGCTCCATGCGATTGTTGGTGGTTTCGGCTTCGCCCCCCTTGAGTTCCCGGCGGTGGCCATTCCATTCCAGCACCACACCCCAGCCGCCCGGACCGGGATTTCCCCGGCAGGCGCCATCGGTGTAGGCGGTGACGACATTGGAAGACAAATTCAGCTCCTCTTTCGGTTATGACTCAGTCCGCCGGGGACGGTACCCGGCCGGATGACGGGGCGGCGACCATACCAGTGAGGGCTGATGGGGGTCGCGCCCGGGGGCTGTTTACGGAAAACCGCGGCCCAGGCGGCTGCCGGCCAGGGCCCGGGCAATCGCGAACGCCCCCACTGCTCCAACCAGCGGCTACGACGAATGAGCCAGGGCTGATTGATGGGCAGACGATAAAAATAGCGCTCCATTGCCAGCAGCTCGAAACCCAACAGCTGCATCCAGTCGCCGATGCGATGTTCTGCCAGCAGTCGTGCTCCATTGCCATAGGGCGGGCGGCGAAGCAGTTCCCGAAAGCCCCAGAGGCTGTAGCGACTGAAACCCAGCATGAAAATATGTCCGCCGTGGGCCAGCACCCGATCCGCCTCCCGCAGGCTGGCGTGGGGGTTGGCCGCGAACTCCAGGGTGTGCGGCATGACGACCACGTCGATACTGCCGCTGGCAACGGGCAATGCCGCAAGATCAGCGACAATGTCCGCCGGTGCGGCGGCATCCACTACCAGTCGACGATTGACCCGACAGTGCTCCAGCAGGGCCGACATCTCGCTCCAGTGTCCCAGCTGCAGCAGCCGCCCCCCAAAAAGGCGCTCGGTGAGCCGCCCCGCGAGCAGCCGTTCGCATGCCAGGGTGGCCCGGGCCAGGGGGGTTTCGAACCAGGATTCCGATGTTGATGCCGCCATCCCGCCAGTAACCCCACGCTGCATCCCGGGGCACAGCATAACCGGCCCTCGCCCGGGCGCCAACCGGTCTCGGCGATGCCTCGAAAACATTTCCCCAAGGTGCTATTTTTGTTGACCTTTTCCCCAGTACGGGTAGGATAGGCGCCATGCCAGAAGTGAGCGTCGTTCCGGTCCTGAGAGACAATTTCGTGTGGCTGCTCCACGGTGAACAGCCCGACCGGGTCGCCGTGGTGGACCCTGGCGAGGCAGCCCCGGTTCGAGAAGCGCTGACCACTCGCGGCCTCACCCCTGAGGCAATCCTGGTTACCCACCGACATTGGGACCATGTGAACGGCATCGAAGCGCTGCTCGAGCATTGGCCGGTGCCTGTCTATGGCCCGCGCGATGAACCCGTTCCGGCGCGCAGCCACGCCCTGGCCGACGGTGATCGGGTGGAATTGCCCGGCCTGGGGCTGGAATTCGATGTGCTGGCCATTCCCGGCCACACCCTGGGCCATATTGCCTACCATGGGCATGGCCTGCTTTTGAGCGGTGACACCTTGTTCGCCGGTGGCTGTGGACGCATGTTCGAGGGTACGGCGCCGCAAATGCTGGCATCACTGGACCGGCTGGCCAACCTGCCCGCTGAGACCGAGCTTTACTGCGGGCATGAGTACACCCTCAAGAATCTGGACTTCTGCCACGCGGTGGAGCCGGACAATGAAGCCATTGCACAGGTCCGAGAGCGGGCCGAGGCGCGTCTCGCTGATGGCCTGCCATCGCTGCCAACGAGCCTGGCAATGGAGCGAGACTACAACGTATTCCTGCGCTGCCGGGAAGCCAGCGTGCGCGAGAGCGCCAGCCGGCGGGCCGGCAGGGAACTGAACAGCCCGGAGGACGTGTTTTCAGTCATTCGTGACTGGAAAGACGGCTTCTGAAGAAGCAACCAAACAGAGACCGAATCAATGACAGGCAAAGCCATTGATCAGCACGCCCGGCTGCCGCGCCGGGGACGATTGCAACATGCCCTGATCCCCCTGCTCCCCCTGATCATCGCCGGCTGCGGCACCATGCCGTGGATGGATCAGGAGTACGAAGCGGACCCCACCACCCCGGAAGTGGGCCTGGTCCCTGAGCTGGAAGGGGATGCCTATCGCCAGACCTTGAATACGGACTTTGAACTGGACTGGCGCGATCATGCCACCCACCTGGTGGAGGCGGAATCCGAACAGGACTCGGAACCCGCCGATGTCTGGGAGCGGATGCGGCGGGGCTTTGCCATGGAGGAACGCCAGCATCCGCGGATCGAACCCCAGATCCGCTGGCATGAACGGCATCCGGGCTATCTGGATCGCGTCGCCCGCCGGGCGGAGCCCTTTCTAACACATATTCTCGACGAAATCGAAGAACGGGGCCTACCCATGGAAATGGCCCTGGTGCCGATCGTGGAAAGCGCCTATGACCCCTTTGCCTATTCCCACGGACGGGCTGCGGGCATGTGGCAGTTCATTCCGTCCACCGGGCGCCATTTCGGTCTGAAGCAGAACTGGTGGTATGACGGCCGACGGGATTTCATAGCCGCCACCGATGCCGCCCTGACCTATCTGGAATCCCTGGCCGACCGCTTCGGCGGCGACTGGGAGCTGGCGCTGGCGGCCTACAATGCCGGCGGCGGCAATGTCTCCCGGGCCATGCGCCGCAACCGGCAGCGGGGCGCCGACCAGGACTACTGGAGCCTGCGCCTGCCTCGGGAAACCATGCACTATGTACCCAAGGTCCTGGCATTGCGGGACGTGATTCAACAACCCGAGGCCTACGGCATTAACCTGCCCGACATCGACAACGAGCCGCGCATTGCCGTGGTGGAGCTGGACGGGCAGATCGATCTTGCCCTGGCCGCGGAACTGGCCAACCTGGAGATCGACGACATCTACCGTCTCAATGCCGCCTTCAATCGCTGGGCCACCGATCCGGATGGTCCCCATCGCCTGGTGGTGCCCATCGACCGCAAGACACAGCTCGAGGAGGCGCTCGCGGAACTGGACCCGGATGACCGCCTGGCCTGGCACCGCCACCAGATCCAGCCGGGTGAGAGCTTGATCAGTATTGCCCGGCAGTACAACACCACAGTTGAACTGCTCCAGGACGTCAATGAGCTGCGCGGCAATGTGATTCGTGCCGGTCACCACCTCCTGGTGCCCCGCTCCATGGCCTCGGCGGACAGCTATTCCGGCAGCGTCAGTCAGCGCCTGGCACGGATTCAGAACACCCAGCGTGGCGATCGGGAACAGGTCAGCCATCAGGTCCAGCCGGGGGAATCCTTCTGGTCCATCGCCCAGCGCTATGATGTGGGCGTCCGCCAGCTGGCCCAGTGGAACGGCATGGCCCCAGGCGACACCCTGCGCGCCGGACAATCCCTGGCGGTCTGGGTGGAAGACGCCGATAATGCGCGCATCGCCAGCCCCCTCCGGGCCGGCCCCACCGACCGGGAACGGCGAGTGAACTACCGGGTGCGCAGCGGCGATTCCCTGGCCCGCATCGCCAGTCGTTTCGGTGTAAGCGTCAACGACCTGCTGCGCTGGAACAGCCTGTCCGCGGATGACTACCTTCAGCCGGGCCAGCAGTTGACCATCATCGTGGACGTAACCAATACATCCGGGAGCTGAGCCGACCTCGGTCAGGTCGCTGAACTGGCCCAGAAGGCCGCTGGCCGGTAAGATTCCCTGCATCGACTTGCGAGCCCCGCAGAGCGGGGCTCATTGATTCTGGAACGTATCCCAAGGGGAGATTCGAGATGGCATTTCTCAAAGGCAAGAAAGCGCTGGTGGTGGGACTGGCCAGCAACCGCTCCATCGCCTACGGCATCGCTCAGGCCATGCACCAACAGGGGGCAGAACTGGCCTTCACTTACCAGAACGAGAAGCTCAAGCCGAGGGTGGAGAAGATGGCAGCCGAATTCGGCTCCGAGCTGTGCTTCCCCTGCGACGTCACCAGTGACGAGGAAATCCAGGCGGTCTTTGATGGTCTCGGCAAGGCCTGGGATGGCCTCGACATCCTGGTTCACAGTGTCGCCTTCGCGCCTCGCGAGGCCCTGCAGGGCGGTTATCTGGAGAGCGTGACCCGCGAGAACTTCGCGATCTCCCACGACATCAGCGCCTACAGCTTTGCCGCCCTGGCCAAGGCCGGTCGGCCGATGATGGAAGGCCGCAACGCCGCCCTGCTGACCATGAGCTATCTGGGCGCTGAGCGGGCCATTCCCAACTACAACGTCATGGGCGTGGCCAAGGCCAGCCTGGAAGCCAATGTGCGCTTCATGGCTGCAGACCTTGGCGCCGACGGCGCCCGAGTCAACGGCATCTCCGCCGGCCCCATCAAGACCCTGGCGGCCGCCGGCATCAGCAACTTCCGCAGCATGCTGGACCACGTCAAGCGCATCACCCCGCTCAACCGCAATGTGACCATTGAGGAAGTGGGCAACACCGCCGCATTCCTGTGCTCCGACCTGGCCTCGGGGATCACCGGGGAGATTGTCCATGTGGACAATGGCTACAGCATGATGGGCATGACTTTGAACGACTGAGGGCGGAGCCCTCAGTCGTTCAGCTGCGAGCTACGAGCAAAAAAGCCGGCGCTATGCGCCGGCTTTTTTGCTCGTAGCTCGTAGCTCAGATATTCGCCTTCTCCATCTTGCCGGAGGGCAACAGATCCTTTTCGCCTTCCAGATGGGCCACGATGACCGAGCAGACACCATCGCCGTAGACGTTGGTGGCTGTTCGCAGCATATCCAGGATGCGGTCGAAGACGAACAGCAGGCCGAGGGCCTCCAGAGGCAGGCCGACGGCGGTAAGGATGATGCCGATGGCGACCATGGAGGCCATGGGTACGCCAGCCACGCCGATGGAAGTGACCAGGGCCGCAACCACGATGGTGAACTGCACACCAAAGGTCAGCTCGAGACCGTAGGCCTGGGCGATGAAAATCGCGGCAACACACTCGTAGAGTGCGGTGCCATTCATGTTCACCGTCGCACCCAGGGGCAACACAAAGCTGCTGGTCTTCTGCGAGACCTTGGCGTTCTTGCGCACGCAGTCCATGGTGATGGGCAAGGTGGCCATTGAGGACGCGGTCGAGAAAGCCGTCAGCAGGGCCGGCCCCATGGCCCGGAACAGGCGGTAGGGATTGTAGCCGGTAATGACCCGCACCATGAGCGGCATGACCAGGAGGACGTGAATGGCGAGGGCCACCACCACCGTGATCGCAAAGACCAGCAGGGGCCCGGCCGCATCCACACCGGTTTCGGCGGCCACCTTGGCTACCAGGCCGAAAACCCCCAGGGGGGCGAACAGCATCACCAGATGGGTAATCTTCATCATGACCTCGAAGATCCCATCCCAGAAGCTGTAGAGGGTATCGGCGTTTTCCTTCTTCACCCGGGTCATGAAATAACCGAACAGCAGAGCGAAAAAGATCAGGCCCAGGAGCTCGTTATTCGCTGCCGCATCCACCACATTCTCAGGGATCATGCGGTGGAAGATGGCTACCAATTCGCCAGGGCCACCCTCACCGACCTGCTCGACCACTTCATCGGCATCGCGATCCAGGGCCAAACGATCGCCCGCCGGCTCTCCGTTGATAAAACCGGGCTGGGAAAGATTGACTGCAACCAGACCCACAAGGACGGCGACCAGGCCGGTACCAATGTAAAAGCCCAGTGTCTTTCCTCCCAGGGCACCCAGTCGACCTTCCCGGGCGATGCCGGCAATGCCAATGATGATGGAGGAAACAATCAGGGGAACGATGATCATCAGCAGGGCGCTGATAAACAGGGTGCCAAGAAAATCGTAGACCCCCATGGCTCGTGCGCCGAGGGTGGTATCGTCCGGATGGCCGGTAATCAGGCCCGCAATGATGGCCACGGCGATGGCGATCAGGATCTGCCAGTGAAGCTTGATCTTCGGCATGCCGGTCTCCCGTCGGGTTCGGGGGTATGGTGTCTGGCGGGCCATACTGTACAGGTCAGACCGTGGACCTTCCGCGCCCCGCCTGTGAGCAGAAAAAGCGAGCCGTCATCCAGTGGATGACGGCCGCTCACCGCCTAAACCCTTGCTTATATGCGATCTTCCTGCAAGCGCCGTTCTTCCTCTTCATCGTCGAGCAGAACCTCGACGTCAGAATTGCGGCGCAGCTCGCGGACATAGGCATTGAATTCAGCCTGCATCAGGCTGCTACGCACCGCATTGCGACGATCATGGCGTTCATCCGCGTCCATATCCAGGGTCGGGCTTTCCACGCTGCGCAAAGCAACCAGGGCAAGACTGCCGTCCTGCTTCTCGATGATCTCGGTCACCGGGCCGTTCTCGGGCCGCGGCATCCGGAAAAGGGCCTGGGAAAGCATGCGATCCATATCGGGCTCGTCGCGACTGACGTTGCGCGCTTCACGAATCGGCAGGTCCGCTTCTTCGGCAAGATCCAGGAAGGACTCACCCTCGCCCGCCCGTTCACGCAAACGTTCGGCCAGGGCACGGGCTTCCCGCGTTGCCTTGTCCTGACGAACTTCCTCGCGAATCTGGTCGGCCACAGCTTCCAGTGGCCGCTGCTCGGCCGGACGATGATCCACTACCCGGAGCACCACGACCGTGTCGTCATCCAGTTCAATGGGATCACTGTTGAGCGCCTCGTCCAGCACCATGGCGCTGAAGGCTTCCTGACGAACACGGGAATGGCCGGCAATGCCCTCACCCTCATCCCGGGTCACGTCCTCGACCGTCCGAATATCCAGGTCAAGGATATCGGCAATGGGCTCCAGGGCATCCGGGTTGGTAAAGGCCTCATCTGCCATGGTTTCGCGCAGATCGAAGAAGCGACGCTCGGCTTCGGTCTGGCGCAGATCAGCAAGCAGCTCGTCACGGGCTTCTTCGAAAGGCAGCGGTTCCGGCGTTTCGATCTCATCCACCCGAACCAGGTGCAAACCGAACTCACTCTCCACCACTTCACTGACTTCGCCCGCTTCCAGGGTGAAAATCACTTCATCGACAGCGTCAACCATGTCGCCGGGCAAGACCCAGCCAAGGCTGCCACCCTCCTCGCCGGAAAGGGTATCGTCAGAGTACTCGCGGGCCAGGTCCTCGAAGGATTCACCATCGGCCAGACGCTGCCGCAAGGACTCGATCTTCTCTCGGGCGGCGGATTCATCGTCATCCATGCGAATCAGGATGTGACGGGCATAGCGCTCCTCGTCCTCCAGGTAACGCTCCCGGTCACGCTCCCAGGCCTCACGCAGCTCTTCCTCACCGATCTCGATACGCTCGCGAACCTCGGCCATGGACAGCTTGATGTAGCGCAGATCCACCTGTTCGGCTGTCATGTAGCGATCAGCATGGGTCTCGTACCATTCCTCGACCTCATCGTCGCTGACATCGACCCGATCAATGAAGTCGGCGGGAGCAATACTGATTTCGTCGAAGATGCGGCGCTGGGCTTCCAGACGCGCCATGCGCTCAATTTCCTGATCGGTCACAAAGGTCGAACGAGAAACGGCGCTCTGAAGATACTGACCCTTGAGCTCCCGAGTCAGGTTCTGCTCCAGCTGTGACGGAGTCATATTCTGTGCCCGCAACAGAGTGCGATAACGCTCCATCGAGAATTCGCCATCCACATGGAAAGCCTGGATGGAACGGATCTGTTCAATCACTTCGCGCTCGTCGGCACGAAAACGCTGATCCTCGGCACGCTGAATCAGAAGCTCTTCCTGAATCATTTGATCCAGGACCTGACGGCGCAGGCGGGATTCATCGATCATCTCTGGATCGAACTGGTCCCCGAACATCTGCCGCAGTTGCTGGAACTGATTCTGGTAGCGATCCCGGAAGCGCTGGTTGGGGATCTCCTCGCCATTGACCGTGGCCACAGCGTTGGTGAATCGCCCTTCGAAGTAGGTGTTAATCCCAAACAGGGCGAAGGGGATGCTGAGAAGAATGACCACAACCCAGGCAATCCAGCCGGTAATATTATCTCTGATGGACTGAAGCATAGTGTCTCTGTACGTTTTCCGTCCCCGCGGCTGCGGGGGCCCCCGAAGGCTGCTGATGACAGTCGGCTGTCCGGTGGAATCGGAATTTGCCACCCGGGCCGCCCTACAAACCGCCTAGGATGCCACCAAATGAGCCGGGGCTCAAAGGCTTGGCGCCGATTTCTTCTCCATCCAGGCGGGATACCGACAAGCGGGCAAAAAAAGAGGGCATCCAACAGGATGCCCTCTTCTCGTATGGCGGAGTGGACGGGACTCGAACCCGCGACCCCCGGCGTGACAGGCCGGTATTCTAACCAACTGAACTACCACTCCGACTTTTACTGGTGGGTGCTGGAGGGCTCGAACCTCCGACCCTCGCCTTGTAAGGGCGATGCTCTCCCAGCTGAGCTAAGCACCCTCAAGGAAAGCGTTTAGTTTACCGCATCCTTGAGCGCTTTACCAGCCTTGAAACCCGGAACCTTGCTGGCGGGAATCTGGATGGTTGCACCCGTTTGCGGGTTGCGGCCGGTGCGTGCGGCACGCTCCTTCACGGAGAAGGTGCCAAAGCCGACCAGCGTGACCTGATCACCCTTCTTGAGGGTCTGAGTCACGTTGTCGATGACGGAATCCACGGCACGAGTGGCATCGGCCTTGGACAGATCCGCGGACGCGGCCACGGCTTCGATCAGTTCCTGCTTGTTCATAGAACCCTTTCCCCTGTTTGCGGTGGAGTTTCCGCGACGATCTGAAGGCAGGCTCCGTCCGGTATCCGGCATTAAAGCCTTGCCGGCCCCGACTCCTCACCTCCATGAGGCGGGGCATTATGTCAGCATTCAGGATTCGCGGCAACCGTATTTCGTCGACCGATCAGCTCGACCGGCAATGACGTCCTGAGGTTTATACCAACTGCCGAAATTGAGTGTCAACACGGTCCGGGCAACACCGGCTTCGCCGAGGCGATGTCGCCGGCGTTTGCAGGCGACATCGCAAGCGTTATCCCGAGCTTATTTCGACATCAATGGGGACGCGTTGCTTCCTCCGGATCATCCCCCTTGCCTTCCTCTGACGGCGTCTTGCCAGAGGCGTCATCGGTACCCTTGGGTTCAGGCATCCGGGACAGAGCAATCTGCAATACCTCGTCAATCCAGCGGACCGGACGAATATCCAGCTTCTCCTTGATATTGTCGGGTATCTCCGCGAGATCCTTGCGATTCTCCTCCGGAATCACCACCACCTCAATGCCACCCCGGTGGGCGGCCAGGAGCTTCTCCTTGAGGCCGCCGATGGGCAGCACCTCGCCCCGCAGAGTGATCTCACCGGTCATGGCAACATCGGCCCTGACCGGGATCCCGGTGATCGAGGACACCAGCGCCGTGCACATGCCAATACCGGCGCTGGGACCGTCCTTGGGCGTGGCCCCTTCGGGCACGTGGACATGGACATCATTGGTCTGATGAAAGTCCTCGGAAACGCCCAGTTTGCGCGTCCGACTGCGCACCACGGTCATCGCGGCCTGTACCGATTCCTGCATCACATCGCCCAGCTGACCGGTCTGATGGAGCTTGCCTTTGCCGGGCATGACGGTACTTTCGATGGTGAGCAATTCCCCACCCACTTCCGTCCAGGCCAGGCCGGTAACCTGACCCACCTGGTCATGCTCTTCGGCGCGGCCAAAGCGATAGCGCTGGACGCCCAGGAAATCACTCAAATTCTCAGGAGTAACCGTGATGGTCTTGGTGTCCTTCTCCAGAAGCAGGCGCTTGACCACCTTGCGGCAGATTTTTGCCACTTCCCGCTCCAGGTTCCGAACACCCGCCTCCCGGGTGTAGGTCCGAATCACGGCTAACAGGGTCTCGTCGGGCACATCGATCTCTTCCGTCTTGAGACCGTTGTCCCTTACCTGCTTGGGCAGCAGAAATTCACGCGCAATGCTGAGTTTCTCGTCCTCGGTGTAACCGGCCAGTCGGATCACTTCCATCCGGTCCAGCAAGGGCGCCGGAATGTTGAGGGTGTTGGCGGTACACACGAACATCACATCCGAGAGGTCAAAATCGACTTCCAGGTAGTGGTCACCGAAGCTCGAATTCTGTTCCGGGTCAAGCACTTCCAGGAGCGCCGAGGCGGGGTCGCCACGGAAGTCCATGGCCATCTTGTCGACCTCGTCAAGCAGGAACAGGGGGTTCTTGACGCCCACCTTGGCCATGTTCTGGGTAATCTTGCCCGGCAATGAGCCAATATAGGTACGGCGATGACCACGGATTTCGGCCTCATCCCGCACCCCACCGAGTGACATGCGGACAAACTTGCGGCCCGTGGCGCGGGCAATACTGCGCCCCAGGGAGGTCTTGCCAACACCGGGCGGGCCCACCAGGCAGAGGATGGGGCCCTTGAGCTTTCTCACCCGCTGCTGCACGGCGAGGTATTCGAGAATCCTCTCCTTGACCTTCTCAAGGCCAAAGTGATCTTCGTCCAATATGCGCTGGGCACGGGCCAGATCCTTGCGGATGCGACTGCGCTTTTTCCAGGGCACACTGGTCAGCCAGTCAATATAATTGCGCACCACGGTGGCCTCGGCCGACATGGGCGACATCAGCTTGAGCTTGTTGAGCTCGTTGTTGGCCTTGTCACGGGCTTCCTTGGGCATGCCGGATTCCTCGAGCTTCTTCTCGAGATTTTCCAGCTCATTGGGGGCGTCCTCCATGTCCCCGAGTTCCTTCTGAATGGCCTTCATTTGCTCATTCAGGTAGTACTCGCGCTGGCTCTTTTCCATCTGCTGCTTGACGCGCCCACGGATGCGACGTTCCACCTGGAGAATATCGATCTCGCCCTCGATCAGGGCCAGCACCTGCTCCAGGCGCTCGCGCACATTGTCCAGCTCCAGAATGGCCTGCTTTTCTTCCAGCTTCAGGGACATATGGGCGACCACGGTATCTGCCAGGCGCCCTGGCTCGTCGATACCGGACAGGGAGGTCAGCACCTCCGGCGGCACCTTTTTATTGAGCTTGACGTACTGGTCGAACTGGGAGATGACCGAACGCATCAGCACGTCCACTTCCCGCTCGTCGTGGCTCTCATCCTCCGGGACCGCCCGCACCTGGGCGAGGAAGAAGCCCTCGTCCTTCAGCTCGGCAATATGAGCGCGCTGAACCCCTTCCACCAGCACCTTGACGGTGCCGTCGGGCAGTTTCAGCAGCTGCAGGATCTGCGCCAGGGTGCCGACGCTGTAGATATCCTTTTCGCCGGGATCATCCACCTCGGCGCTTTTCTGGGCCACCAGCAGGACCTGCTTGCCGGACTCCATGGCCTTTTCCAGTGCCTCGATGGATTTCTCCCGGCCTACAAACAGGGGGATGACCATATGGGGATAGACCACCACATCACGGAGGGGAAGGACAGCCACTTCCATGCTGTCGCCCTCCTCCAGGATGGGGTCCTTCTTGTCGTCACTGATGCGTTCTTCGCTCATGGGATGCGACCTCTCATGGGACGGCGGACAGCACCGGCCGGAATGGCCGCCTGCCCGCCGAACATTTGTCTCTACTGGGTGGGATGTGGGGGCAACACCGACGGCTTTCAAGCATCGGCGCCCCCATAAAGCTTCGGGGGCCCGCAGGCCCCCGACGAATCAGTCCTCGCCCGAGCCGGCTGCTGCCTTCTCTTCCGAGCGATAGATGATATAGGGGCGGGCCTCGCCGTTGATTACGGCCTCATCCACCACGACCTTCTCCACATTTTCCATGGAGGGCAGATCGTACATGGTGTCCAGCAGAATTCCCTCGAGGATGGTGCGAAGACCGCGTGCCCCGGTCTTGCGCTCCATGGCCTTGCGGGCCGTGGCCCGGAGTGCATCCTCGCGGAAATCCAGCTCGACGCCTTCCATGTCAAACAGCTTGCGATACTGCTTGACCACGGAGTTCTTGGGCTCCACGAGGATCTTCATGAGGGCTTCCTCGTCAAGCTCTTCCAGGGTCGCCACCACAGGCAGCCGGCCCACGAACTCCGGGATCAGGCCAAACTTGATCAGGTCCTCCGGCTCGACGTCATGCAAGACCTCGCCCACGTTGACGGTTTCGTCCCTGGAGCGAACCTCGGCGGCGAAACCAATCCCGCTCTTGTGGGAACGATCCCGGATCACCTTTTCGAGGCCGGCAAAGGCGCCGCCCACAATGAACAGGATGTTGGAGGTGTCCACCTGCAGGAATTCCTGCTGGGGATGCTTGCGGCCACCCTGGGGCGGAACCGAAGCCACCGTGCCTTCAATCAGTTTGAGCAGGGCCTGCTGCACCCCTTCCCCGGAAACATCCCGAGTGATGGAGGGGTTGTCGGACTTGCGCGAGATCTTGTCGATCTCGTCGATGTAGACAATGCCCGTCTGGGCCTTCTCCACCTCGTAGTCGCACTTCTGCAGCAGCTTCTGGATGATGTTCTCAACGTCTTCGCCCACATACCCCGCCTCGGTGAGGGTGGTGGCATCGGCAATGGTGAAGGGCACGTTGAGCATCCGGGCCAGGGTCTCGGCAAGCAGAGTCTTGCCGCAACCGGTGGGCCCGATTAGCAGAATATTGCTCTTCGAGAGCTCCACCTCATCCTTGCGCTGGGTGGATTCCAGCCGCTTGTAATGATTGTAAACGGCCACGGACAGGACTTTTTTGGCCCGTTCCTGGCCGATCACATATTCGTCGAGGACACGATTGATCTCCTGCGGTGTGGGCAACTCACTGCGCCCGGTTTCCGCAGACTCCTGCATTTCCTCGCGAATAATGTCATTGCACAGTTCCACGCATTCGTCACAGACGAATACGGAGGGGCCGGCAATGAGCTTGCGCACCTCGTGCTGACTCTTGCCGCAGAAGGAGCAGTACAGGAGCTTTCCGTCCTCGTTTCTGCCGCCCTTTTCGTCGGTCATCTTTCCTCGCCTCGACTGGCGCTGACTTTGGCGCCCGGGTTGCCGGCCCGGACCCCCTGGTGTCCGGCCCCACCGGAAGCAAAAACCGATGGGCCTGACTCAATGTATATCACGGGCGTCAAGCGCACCCAAGCGCTCTGCCGACACCCGGCCGCAAAACAGGATCAGGCGGGCAGGTCCCGCTGGCCCAGAACGGTGTCGATCAAGCCGTAATCCACGGCCTCATCGCCGCTCATGAAATTGTCCCGATCCGTATCCTTCTGCACCTGCTCCAGGGGCTGACCGGTGTGCGAAGCGAGAATCTCGTTCAGCCGCTCACGGGTCTTGAGGATTTCCTTGGCGTGGATGTCGATATCCGACGCCTGACCCTGGAACCCACCCAAGGGCTGATGGATCATCATGCGCGAGTGACGCAGGCTGTGCCGCTTGCCCTTGGCGCCGCCGGCCAGCAGGATCGCACCCATGCTCGCGGCCTGTCCCACACAAATGGTGCTGACGTCCGGCCGGATGAACTGCATGGTGTCGTAGATGGCCAGACCCGCGCTCACATGCCCACCCGGCGAATTGATGTACAGATGGATGTCCTTGTCGGGATTCTCAGACTCCAGGAACAGCAATTGGGCCACGATGACGTTGGCCATGTAGTCTTCCACCGGCCCCACCGCGAAGACCACCCGCTCCTTGAGCAGTCGAGAGTAAATGTCGTAGCTCCGCTCGCCGCGCGCGGTCTGTTCCACGACGATGGGCACGAGATTGAGGGCACTGGTGTCCAATGCGCCACTGTTCCGGATATCAGTCATGATCGGCTTCCTGTTTGAATTGGACGTCGCTTACTGGGCGAAGTTCATCACTTCCCGGAAGGGCTTTTCAACCTCTTTGATTTCCAGCTCTCCCATCAGCTTCTCGATCACCTGCTCTTCCAGAGCCATGGTCTGGAGCTGCTGCATGGCCTGGGGATTGGCCTTGTACTGGCGTGCCAGCTCATCGGCGTTTTCCTGCCCGGCGGTGACCCGCTCCAGGACCTTGTCAATATGGGCCTCGTCGGGCTTGAGCTCATGCTTGCGGATGACCTCACCCATCAGCAGGCCCACCCGCACGCGACGCTCGGCCTGATCACGGAACATTTCGTCGGGCATGTCGGGGGCCTTGTCGGGGTCGCTGACGCCCATGCGCTGCATGGTGTCCTGACGCAGGGACTGGATCTCCTGGTCCACCATGGCCGTGGGCACATCGATTTCGTTCTTGGCCAGGAGCTTCTCCAGGACCTGCTCGCGGACATTGCCACGCACGGTCTGCTCCAGCTCGGCGTCCATGTTGTTGCGCACTTCTTCCCGGAGCTTGTCCACGCCGCCCTCGGTGATCCCGAAGCGTTCGCAGAAGCTGTCGTCCAGCTCGGGCAGTTCCAGGGCCTTGACCTCATGGACCTTGACCTGGAACACCCCCTTCTTGCCAGCGACTTCCTCGCTGCCATAGTCCTTGGGGAACTTGACCTTGACCTCAAGTTCCTGACCGGCTTCGACGCCCTTCAGGCCCTTCTCGAAATCAGCCAGCAGTCGACCGGCGCCGAGTTCCACTTCCACGCCTTCCGCGGAACCACCTTCGAAGGGCTCGCCGTCAACCTTGCCCTCGAAGTCGATACGCACCTGGTCACCATCGGCCGCCGCCCGCTCAACCGGCTTCCACTCGCCGTGCTGACGCTGGAGATTCTCCAGCATGGCGTCCACATCTTCATCGGTGATTTCCACCTTGGGACGTTCGATGGATTCGCCTTCCAGGCTCTTGAGCTCGATCTCGGGATAGATTTCAAAGGCCGCCTCGTACTCCAGCTCCTTGCCCGGCTCACTGTCCAGGGAGCTGATTTCCGGGCCGCCAGCCGGTCGCAGGGCCTCTTTCTCAAGGGCCTCGGACCAGGTTTCCCGCACCACTTCATTGACGACCTCGGCGCGGACCTGCTCGCCATATTGCTGGCGCATCACCTTGAACGGCACCTTGCCCGGGCGAAAACCGGGCAACTTGGCCTTCTTGCCAAGCGACCGAAGGCGGTTATCCACCTCCTTGTCGATGCGCTCGGCCGGGACCTGGACCTTCATCCGGCGCTTGAGACCGCCGTCGGATTCCACTGAAACCTGCATGGACAACTCCCTCAGAAAACAGAAACCGGCCGCCTTGGGTCGCGACCGGTGGGAACAAAGGCGACCCGCGATGGGCCGCCGGTGAATCTGGTGCGAAAGGAGAGATTCGAACTCTCACGGGGCGTCAACCCCACTGGGACCTAAACCCAGCGCGTCTACCAGTTCCGCCACTTTCGCATTGCCGGCCCGCCCGCTCAGGGGGCGAAATCACGCCACACCCCGAGAAAATTGGGCCAATGCCGGAAGACCCCCCATTATACCGGCTCGCCAATAGCTCGGGAAACCCCGGCCTTCGCTGCGGCCTGGCCTCAGTCCCCGGCCAGGGAGAAGAAAGGCAACAGCATCAGATAGACAATGAAGGCGGTTGCCCCAATGGCCGCAAGCACGCGCAGGGGCTGGCGACGGAGAAAACTGCCTACGGTATCCAGCTCGCCGGCCCGCCGCCGCTCTTCCCGTTCCGCCAGGGCCTGCTCCCGGCGGCGGGCCTGATACTCCGCCATCAAGGCCTTGGCTTCGGCCATGCGTTCCCGGTCCCGGACCCAGATACCGCCAACGGTAATGCCCCAGCGGTTGGGGGGCGTCTCGTAATAATCGATATCATGCGCTTCCAGCATCTCGCGGACGTCATCCGCCTCGTCATCCGGCACATGCCGCAAATTCAGCAGCAGTCGACCCATAATTGCTCCACATCGGCCTGTTCGTGGTGAACATCTTGCATTCAGGATAGGGATTTTCCTACAAAGCGATGCGAAAAGCACCGGCTGTGCGCTCGCTCGGCGCTTCCTATCATAGGCGGCAACAGTCAACCGCACCGGGGAGCAAACAATGATGACTGCAGGGGAAATCACGCAGAGCGGCCGCAGGCTGTTCGCCAGCCTTCAATCGCAGGGCGACGCCGACAAGCGGCTGTGGAAGCGGCTCCGCCATCATCAACTGGGGGTCCTGTTCCGTCGCCGGCAGGTTCTTGGCAGCAACCGGGTGGACTTTTACTGTCCGGAGGCTGCCATGGTGGTGGTGATCGACGTCGAACCTGATGACAGGGGAAACGAGGAAGATCAACGCTATCGCCGCTTCGGCCTGGAGACCCTGCGCTTCGAGGAAAGCGAGATCCTGGAAGATCTGGACCGGGTGGTGGTGGAGATCTTTCGTCAGGTCACTCTCCGCACCAACTCCCCGGCCTTTCAGGGCCATCACTCATAATCGCTCGGGGCACCCGGGCGCGGCGAACCCGCGGCGCCCGGGTCGATCCCAATCTTACCGCCACTGCTTCGCCTCCGGCAGCGCGTCCTCATACTCTCCCGTCAGATCCAGGGGGGCCGCCAGCGCCGCCTCTCCATCCAGCACCTGCCACAAGCGCTCAAAGCCCGCCTGGGCGTAGGGCATCAGGGGACCGTGCAGTGATCGCATGCCCGGCAGGGCCAGCATGGCGTCGAAATGCTGGGCCCGAGGTATCTCGCGATAGACCAGATGATCCGCACCGGCAGCCAGTGCTGCCTCCACGTAAGGGCGGCTGCTGAAGGCGGCCGGCACCAGACCGTCCATCTCGCCATGCAGGATCAGCACCGGCACATCCGGCAAGCGGGCGCTGGCCAGAGTTTCCGCCACCGCCGCCCGCAGTCCGGTCGCTTCCTCATCATCGCCGGTCCACAGTTCTCGCAAGCACCCCAGTCCGACGATGGGATCCTGCCCTTCCCCGTCCAGCAATTCGATCATCCCGTCCGGGGCGATACCGGGGCTCAATGACCACCAAAGATTGCGTTCAACCGTCGTGGCCAGGCGAGGTCGGCGGTCATCATCCAGCAACGCCGTGCGGTAATCACAGGGCATGTCGCCAGCACCGCGGGCGAGATAAGCGGAGGCATAGGTGGCGGCGACCGAGCGAAAGAGGCCAAACGCGGCATTGATCGCCGACTGACTCAGGGCCTGCTCGGTGAAACCCGCATCCCGCAGGATAGTGGCCGCCTCGGCCGGATCCGGCTGCTCCAGCCAACCGGCCTCCGCCAGGGCCTCACAGGCCTGGCGCCCTGTCACTGCCTGCCCCGGCTGTGCCAGGCTCATCGCCGACAGGGCATCCTGGTCGGCCAACAGACAGGGCTGATAGAGGGCCGCCAGGGTGGCGTAATCGTAAAGTGGCGGCGCTCCCTCAACAGTGATGTTGGGCGCCACGGCCAGCACCGCATCAATCCAACCGGCCTCATCCTCTTCCGCGGCCCGCAGCACCGCCCCGCCGGCATTGGACAACCCGGCGGCCAGAACACGCACCTGCCCCCTATCCACCTCATGCTCCGGGGTGGCCTCCTCCAGCCAGACCAGAGCCTGATCAATGGCGGCCAGGGTGAACTGACCCCAATCGGCCTCGGGATGGTCTCCGGAATGAGCATGCTGCATGGCCACAAGTGGCTTGGACGTCGTGCTATCGGGCTCAAAGCCGAGCGGCTCCTCGCCGGGTGCGGCAACCTGGGCGTCCAGGGTGATGCCCTTGCCCGCGGCCAGATCGAAATGATCTGAACCAGCCCCCTTGTCAGTCATGACCAGGGCGCAGCCTCGCGATAGAGCCCATGGCCCCGCAAAGCCGATGGCACCATAAACCCCGCGGGAACCGGAGGCCGGAGCCACGACCAGGCAGGGGGTATCGGCATTGAATGAATCCGGCAACTGCATCAGAACGCGTGCCGGCTGACGATGGCCGTCCAGACGAAGGAACTGATGAAACTCCACGCCGGCAAGCTGCGGCAGGGGGTCATCGGCGAAGGGTGCCGGGCCCTGCACATCGACGATCGAGGTCCAGTTGGCGTGCATGGCGAGGCGACGCCGGGCCTCAAGCGAGGCCTGTTCAGGCTCGGCCGGAACAGGGGCCCGGGACTGGAGACCGCGCCAGCCCAGACCGGCCGAGACCAGGTCCTCGTAAGGCGTGACCTTGAGCTCCCCCAGCGCCTGATAGGACGGCCCCATCGACTCCTCCGGCCGCTCCCGTTCACAGCCCAGCAATGAGGCCAGCAGAAGCGGCAGACAAGTCAACACAGCCAGGGACAGCAGCCAGGGCCTTGCCAGACTGTTACTGCCAGTTCTCTCTGTCATCAGATTCGCTCCCAGTCGTGATCAGTCCATACAGCACAGCTTAACGCCCTAAAACCCCGGCCCGACTTGGACCTTGGTACAGGTTCGGTCATCGCCCGAACGTGCTAGCGTTTTCATACAGCCAACAAGGAGCATAGAGCAATGGCTCAGCGACATGTACTGATCACGGGCGCGGGCAGTGGTATCGGCGCAGGCATCGCCCATGACCTGGCCGCCAGGGGCGACCAAATTACGGTCAGCGACCTGTCACTGGAAGCCGCGGAAGCCACTGCCCGGGCAATCCGGGATGCCGGCGGCAAGGCCGAGGCCCTGGCCATGGATGTTGCCAGTGATGAATCGGTCAACGCCGCCCTGGACCAGCTCTCCGATCCGGTGGAGGTGTTGATCAACAACGCCGGTCTGCAGCATGTGGCGGCACTGGCGGACTTCCCCATGAGCAAATGGGATCAACTCATCCAGATCATGCTGGTGGGCGCGGCGCGAGTCACGCGGGCGGTTCTGCCCGGCATGGAGGCTCGAAATTTCGGGCGGATCATCAATATCGGCTCCATCCATTCACTGGTCGCCAGTCCTTACAAGAGCGCCTATGTTGCCGCCAAGCATGGTCTGCTTGGGCTGTCGAAAGTGGTGGCACTGGAGACGGCGAAATCCGACATCACCATCAACACCATCTGCCCGACCTATGTGAAGACACCGCTGGTGGAGCAGCAGATCGAATCCCAGGCCCGCAGCCACGGCATCCCCAAATCGCAGGTCGTGGATGAAATCATGCTCAAGCCCATGCCCAAGGGCGTTTTCATCAGTTTCGAGGAGCTGGCGGGCATCTGCCATTTTCTGATCGGTCCCGCAGCACGTAATATCACGGGACAGACCATCACCGTGGACGGCGGTTGGACGGTAAGCTGAATGACCGCGCCAAGAGTGGAGAGCCATGCCGCGTGTACTGATCGCCGATGATCACCCCCTGTTCCGGGCTGCGCTCAGCCAGGCGCTGGCCCAGTGCCTGCCGGAAGCCGAAATCATTGAAGCCCATGATCTCCCCCAGGCCCATGCATGTCTTCAGGAGTATCCCGACACCGACCTGGCCATGCTGGACCTGCGCATGCCGGGCAGCCAGGGACTGGCGGGCCTGGCCGCCATCCGCTGTGAGTATCCCTCCGTGGCCGTGGTCGTGGTTTCCGGCAACGAGCACCCGCAGGTAGTCCGCCGGGCCCTGGACCATGGTGCTGCCGGCTTCATCCCAAAGAGCTCAGGCCTGGAGGAGCTGACCGAGGCCATCGAGGCCATCATGAACTGTCGCGAATGGATCCCCCCGGGACTGGAGGAAGCGGTCGCTGCCGAGCCAGGCGGTGACGAGGAGCTGGCTGCCCGCATCGCCAGCCTGACACCCCAGCAGTTCCGGGTATTGCAAATGGTTGCCGAGGGCTATCTCAACAAGCAGATTGCGGATCAGCTTGGCATTCAGGAGCGCACCGTCAAGGCCCATATGAGTGACATCTTCCAGAAACTGGATGTCCGTAACCGGACCCAGGCCGGGGTCGCTTTCCGTCAGTTAAGTATTGATCAAGGCTACGAGCGCCGACGGGAATCGGAGGCCCTGGACTGAGAGCGGGCTGACAGCAGGCGCCGCAACAGCGAACGCAGCGCCAAAGGCTTGAGGGGTTTGTGCAGGAGCTCACAACCGGCTTGGGCAGCTGCCTCACGCAGAGACGCACCGTGGTCGGCACTGATCAGAACGGCTGGCAGGGGCCCCAGCTCCTGGCGCAGAGATTCCAGTACGGCAAGACCGGTTTCCCCTTTATCCAGATGGTAGTCCAGCAGCAGGACATCCGGCAGGGTATTCGCGCAGGTCTCTGCCGCTGTCCGGCCATCGCGAGCCTCGTAGACCTCGCACCCCCATTCCGATAGCAGCCCCGCCAGGGAGGCGCGCATGGCCGGGTCGTTATCCACCACCAGTACCCGACCCTGAAGCCGGTCACGACCGATCCGGCTGGGCTGACGCGCCTGGCGCCTTCCAGGCTCTGCCCGGGGGACCCGGACCCCGAACAGAGTGCCGCGACCGGGCACAGACTCCAGCACCAGCTCATGGCCCAGCAGCCTGGCCATGCGCTCGGAAATGGCCAGCCCCAGTCCCAGCCCGGGCGCGGCTTCCTCGGCCTGCAGCCGCCTGAACTCCTCGAAGATCACCTGCCGGGAATCCGGCTCGATCCCCGGACCGGTATCCCAGACACCTACAAGCAACTCGTCGCCATAACGACGACATCCCATCAGTACTCGGCCCCGCTCGGTATAGCGCAGGGCGTTGGACAGGAAGTTCTGAACGATCCGGCGAAGCATCTGGACATCGCTGCGGACCCAGACCCGGCTCTTTACACAGCGCAAATCCAGTCCCCGTTCACCGGCAATCAGGGAGAACTCACCAGCCAACTGATTGAACAGGTCATTCAGGGGAAACTCATTGATGCGTGGTCGCAAGCCCCCGGCATCCAGACGGGAAATATCCAACAAGCCGCTGAGCAGGGATTCGGTGGCCCCCAGGGCCCCATCAATCTGCTGCAGACTGCGCGCTTCCGCCTGGCCATTCATGCGTTGCGCCAAAGAATGGGTCAGCAATTGGGCGGCATTGAGCGGTTGCACCAGGTCGTGGCTGACCGCGGCGAGAAATCGGGTCTTGGCCTCATTGGCCCGCTCCGCCTCGGTCATCGCCTGCTGCAGTTCGGCGGTACGGGATTGCACGCGTTGCTCCAGGGTCTCGTTGATCCGTCGCAGTTCCTCCTCGGTATGGCGAAAGGCCGTGACATCGGTAAAGGTGGCCACAAAACCGCTACCGGGCATGGGGTTGCCGCGAATTTCGATGATCCGACCATCCGGCCAGGCGCGCTCCACCCGGTAGCGGGAACCGCTGCGCATATGGGCCAGGCGTCGCTCGATGGCACCCTTGCTATCCCCGGCCGCCAGTAGCCCGGTGCGGGCATTGTGCTCAAGCAGATCCGCCACCGGGCGGCCCACGCGAATCAACTCGGGGGGATAATCGAACAGATCCAGATAGGCCCGATTCCAGGCCACCAGCCTTAGGCGATCGTCCACCACGCAAACGCCCTGACTCATGTTTTCCAGGGCCCCTGACAGAACCTCGCGACTGAAGCGCGCGCGGGCCGAGGCCTCGCCCACCATGTCGGCGACAGTGTCCAGCGGTGCCGGGGCCCGCTGGCGGGCTGCATCAAGCAACAGCCGCGCCGATGCGGCGCCCACCATGGCAGACAGCTCATGCTCGACGGCTCGTTCCAACTGGCGACCCTCACCACCATTGTGGAGCAGACGAACTGCCCGCTCCCTGCCCAGGAAACGCCGGGCAATGGTCTCCAGGGTATCCGGGTCAATCTGGTTGGTGGGGGCGGCCGGCGCCTGCCCTGGCCCCAGCAAACGCAATAACAGGAAGATAAAGGCCAGATTGACCGCCAGACTGGTGGCAACGGCGCGGGCCAGCACATCCAGTTGGCCCAAACCGAAAAAGCCCTCTGGCGATAGCCAGGCCAGGCCCAGCGGGCCGTCGGACAACCAGGCAGTGGGCAAGCCGAGAGCCGAAACCGCCAGGGGCACCAGCAACACATAGGTCCAGACCACGATCCCCGCTGCCAGACCGGCCAGGATGGCGCGCTCCGGCAATCCGGGACGATAAACAGCGAGCACCACCGCCGGTGCCAACTGGGCCAGGCCCGAAAAGGACAGGGCGCCGATCTCCCCCAGGGGCTCTGCCACACCAAGGGCCCGGCTGTAGCCGTAGGCCAGCAGCAGAACCACGAGTATCCCAAGCCGGCGCTGTGTACGCACCGAGATGGGCAACTCGCCGCGACGGCCGCCGGTTCCCCGCAACAAGGCCGGTGTCAGCCAGTGGTTACCGATCATGATCGACAGGGTCAGGCTGGCCAAGATCACCATGCCGGTTGCCGCGCTCAGCCCCCCCAGGAAAGCGAACAGGGCCAGCCCCGTCTGCCCTTCCATCATCGGCAGTTGCAAGACATAGAGATCGGGCGGCACTCCCGCCGGCCCCAGCAGTTCGCCGCCCGCCCGGGCCAGGGGCAGGATGGGCAGGCTGATAAGGATCAGAAACAGCGGGAAGAGCCAGCGTGCCGTTCGCATGTGCTCGGGATCACGGCACTCGACAATCCCGATGTGGAACTGATGCGGCAAGGTGAACATGGCCAGGGCACCGAGCAGCATCAGGGTCAGGAAGCTGTCCAGGTTTTGAAACTCTGGCCTGGGTGTACTGGCAAGAAGGTCCGCGGGCCCTGAAAACAGCACAAAGACGACGAAGCCACCCAGGGCCAGCATGGCGGCCAGCTTGAACAGGGACTCGAAGCCCATGGCGAATACCAGACCGCGATTGTGTGCGGTGGCCGCCGCCCATCGGGTCCCGAAGATCATGCCGAACACGGCCATCAGGATCGCCACGTAAAAGGCCAGGTCCTGCCAGGCCGGCGGCTCCCCTCCCCCGACCTCGCCTACACTCAAGGCGCTGAAACTCATGGCAACCGCCTTGAGCTGCAGAGCGATGTAGGGAACCAGGCCGATCAGGGCCACAGCCGTCACTGCCGCAGCCAGAGCCGAACTCTTTCCGAATCGACTGGCAATGAAGTCGGCAATGCTGGTGCTGTTGTGCTGTTTGCTCAGGCGTACCAGGCGACGCAAGAATGGCCAGCCAAACAGAAACAGCAGGATGGTGCCGATGAAGGTAGGCGGTATGGGCCAGCCGGATTCGGCCGCCTGGGTGGTAGTGCCGTAAAAGGTCCAGGCGGTGCAGTAAACCGCCAGAGAGAGCACGTAGACAGTCGGCCAGATTCGATGCCAAAGGCGGCTGGGGCGTTCTCCCAGCAAGGCCACCGCAAACAGCAGCCCCAGCCAGGCCAGGCCGGCCAGAATCAGGGTGGCAATGGTGACCGTCTGGGTCATGAACTCAAGCCTGAAACATGCATGGCATCAGAATACCCGACGGAAAACGGCCCCGCGAGTGCGGGGCCGTCTCCGGATCCACGCCGGGATCAGTAGTAGTGACGCAGGGAGAGCATCCAGTGGCGAGGTGCGCCAAAGAAGGCGCCCTGGATATTACCCACGCTGGAGAACTCCTGGGCATCCACCTTGTACACTTCATCGGTGAGGTTACGGACACTGGCTGCCACTTCCCAACGGGCATCGGGGGTGAGATAGCGCAGCTGGGAATTGAACAGCCAGTAGTCATCCTGGAACAGGCCCGGCTGATTATCCACGCTCAGGGCCGTCTCATCACGATACTGGGCATCGCCACTCAGGGTCAGGGTGCCGCCATTGCCCAGATGGAAGTCATGCAGGACCCCAAAACGGAATGTGACGTCCGGGGAGAAGGGCACCTCGTCATCCGAGCGGTCGGCATCGTCAAAACGGAGATCAAAGAACTCCTTGTAGCGAGCGTCCAGCAGGCCCAACTGCATGGATAGACGGGTATCGTCGCCGACCTGGGCCAATGCTTCCAGCTCCAGACCGTCAATACGCAGTTCACCCGCGTTGATGACCGGGAACTGGTCGATATCCTCGGCCACCCGAGCCTGGAAATCCTGATAGTCGCTGCGGAACACCGCCCAGTTGGTGAGCAGGCGTCCATCCAGGAAGGTCGCCTTGAGACCCAGCTCGAAGGTATCCACGATCTCCGGATCAAATGCACTGGTATCCGTTGGCGCATTGGCACGGCCATTGAAACCGCCCGCCTTGTAACCGCGGCTCAGGGAGCCGTAGGCCATCATGTTTTCATCAATGTCATAACGGACGCTGAGCGAGGGCGTGACTTCCGACCAGCTGTCCTTGTCCTCGAAGGCGAATGTGCCTTCCAGAAAATCAAAGTTCGAGAAGGTAGATGTGGTGCGGAAGTACTCTTTCTCATCGCGGGTGTAGCGAGCCCCGGCGGAAAGCTGCCAGCGCTCGGCCAAATCCCAGGTCCCCTGTGCAAATACGGCGTAGCTGGTCGTGCTCAGGTCATCTTCAATGGTGCGCAGAAAATCCACCGGTGCACCGGCAAAGGTAAAGGCATCATTGGCAATGGCTTCCTGATAGGAAGGCACGTCTTCCTGCATGTAATAGACACCGGTGACAGCCCGGAAGTCATTGCCGCCGTCATAGTGGAACTGGAACTCCTGGCTGAACTGGGACTGATCCAGGGCCACCAGCGCTTCGGTCACGGAGAATCGGGAATTATCGAAATCGAGCCAGAAGTCGGTGTCCAGCTCTCGATAGGCGCTGATCCCCTTCATTCGCCAGTGTTCATTCAGGCCCAGCTCCCAGCGGGCACTCAGCCCCCAATGATCCAGGTCCTGACCCTGTCCGGGATGCAGGTTGGTGGAGGTGCGGAAGTTGAACTCTTCTTCCGGCGCGGGCAGGAGAACAGTGCTCTCGCCGGTGGCCAGATCCACCTGAATCAGGTCTTCCTGCTGTTGGCCCAGCGTGGCGGCCGCCCGCTGACGGGTATAGTCCCAGCTGAGGGTGAGGTTGAAATCCGCTGCCGGATCGTAATGCAGCTTGGCACGCAGGGCCTGACTATCGTCATCATTGAACTCACCACCGAAGACCGGATCTTCCACATAGCCATCCATGCCGGTCACAAGGCCTGACAGGGACATGCCCCAGTCGTTGCCCAGACCTCCGCCAACATAGAACTGGCCGTTGTAGCGGCCATAGTCACCAACTCCCAGCTCGGCAATGGCTTCATTCACTTCGCCGGGCGTGCGGGTGATGATCTTGATTGCCCCTGCCGGTGAGTTACGACCATAAAGGGTGCCCTGAGGCCCACGGAGTACTTCGACCCGCTCCACGTCAAAAAGATTGAACAAAGCCCCCTGGATGCGGGACATGTAGACATCGTCCACGTAGATGCCCACCCCCGGATCAAAGGTCTGCAGGGCATCCGGCTGACCAATGCCACGGATGAAGGCGTTGACACTACTCGCCGACGCCCGGCCCTGGGCAATATTGACGTTGGGCACGGCGGCTTGAATATCGTCCAGCTGTACCGCCTGAAGATCACGCAGATCTTCACTGCTGAAGGCGGTCACTGCCACCGGTACTTCCTGGATGGTCTCTTCAACCCGACGGGTGGTCACCGCAACGCGACCCAGGTCACGGGCCTCCTCGTCGGCACCTCGCTGCTGAGCCTGCTCCTCGTCCTGCTCCGCATCCGCCGTATCGGCAAGAATCGGAGCAGGGACCAGAAACAGGAGGCTGACCAGGCTCCATGCGGAAAGTCGCTTGATATCCATGGGGACTCCTCAAGTTCACTCACTCGGGTGCAGCGGCTTTTGCCCCTGCAAGACTGTCTGGCACTAATGGAGCCTAGAAGGCAGGCACCCGGGTGTAACTTGTACTTTGGTACAGTTTCGCCGCAGGCAGCAGTCAAACGACCATGACTTCCGTGAAGCGACCGGGGGGACCCCGGTGAAGTCACCCTGTGCGGGAGTCATGGGATGCTGAGTGTCATCGGTTTGCTGGGCGCGCTGGCGCTATTGATCTTTCTCACCATGCGCGGGCTAAGCCTGTTCGTGGCCACGCCCCTCTGCGCCCTGATCGTCGCTCTCACCAGCGGCCTGCCCCTGCTGCCACCCCTGGCCGAGACCGAGGGCATGGACCTGGTCAGCCAGTACATGGACGGCTTCACGGGCTTCATCGCTTCCTGGTTCTTCGTATTCCTGCTGGGGTCCCTGTTCGGCAAGCTGATGGAATCCTCGGGCTCCGCGGAAAGCGTTGCCAACTGGATCATCAATCATCTGGGAACCAAGCGTGCGGCCCTGGCGGTGGTGCTGGCCTGCGCCGTGCTCACCTACGGTGGCGTCAGCCTTTTCGTGGTGGCTTTCTCAGTCTACCCCATGGCGGTGAGCCTGTTCCGGGAGGCTGACCTGCCCCGACGATTCATTCCCGCCACCCTGGCCTTCGGTTCGGTCACCTTCACCATGACGTCTGCCGGCTCCCCCGAGATCCAGAACTGGATTCCGGTGGAGCACCTGGGGACCAGCCCCCTGGCCGCCTGGGAGGCCAGCCTGATCGTGGCCATCTTCATGGCCACGACCGGTTACTGGTGGCTGACCTGGATGCTCAAACGCGCAGTGGCCCGGGGAGAGAAGTTCGAGGCCCGCGAGGAGGATACCGCCACCCGCCGGGACAATCTCCCCCACCCGGCCCTGGCCATCATTCCTCTCAGCCTGGTGCTGGGCATCTCCTTTACCACCCACGATGCCCTGGGCACCTCGGCCCTGATTCTGGCCCTGCTCTCTGGTTGCATCGGCGCGGCCCTGACCAATCCCCGTTTCCTCAAGGCCCCGGGACAGGCCCTGACCGACGGCGGCGTGGGCGCGCTCATTGCCATCGGCAATACCTCGGCCGTGGTGGGCTTCGGCTCCGTGGCCCGAGTTTCGCCGGCCTTCGAGTCCGCCGTGGACTGGGTTACCGGCATCCCCGGCGCGGGACTGGCCACCGCCGCCCTGGCGGTCTCGGTGATCGCCGCCTTGACCGGCTCCGCCTCGGGTGGCCAGGCCATTGCCCTGCCCATTCTGGGACAGCACTACATCGACCAGGGCGTGGACCCCGACCAGCTCCACCGCACCGTCGCGATCTCCTCCGGCGCCCTGGATTCCCTGCCCCATAACGGCTACGTGGTAACCACCATCCGCGCCATCTGCAAGGAAACCCACGCCGCCGCCTACGCCCCGGTGGGCGCCCTGACCGTCATCATCCCCCTGGCCGGCCTGGTACTTTGTCTTGGCCTGTTCGCCATCGGGCTTTGATGGGATGAAAGGGTTTGAGTCCCTGGCCCAGAAAAAAGCCTCTCAAACAAAAAACGGCCCACCCGGGTTGGGTGGGCCGTTTCGGCTTAATGGTGGGCCGCCAGGGACTCGAACAAATCGTCCGGAACGATTTGTCGCGAAGCGCGGTAGCGCGAAGCCCGGAGCGAAGCGGAGGGTGAGTCTCAGGGATGAGACGAACAACCCCGAACCATCAACAAAGACCGGGATTTGAGTCCCTGGCCCAAGAGAGAGCCTCTCAACAAAAAACGGCCCACCCGGGCTGGGTGAGCCGTTTCAGCTTAATGGTGGGCCGCCAGGGACTCGAACCCCGAACCAATTGATTAAGAGTCAACTGCTCTACCAGTTGAGCTAGCGGCCCATATTTTAAAGCCGGAGACCGGCCGTCCTGCCGCGACTCCTCCACGCAAAAGGAAAATGCGATTTCCCTTTGCTCCCGTCTCAGCAGAAGCCGAGACGCGCGTACCTACTGTACGCCGGGTAAAAACTGGGGTGGACGATGGGACTCGAACCCACGACGACCGGAATCACAATCCGGGGCTCTACCAACTGAGCTACGCCCACCATTGAACCTGCTTTACTGCGACCCGCACCAAAGCGAATCTTTGGGGCCGGGACTGGCGCGCCCGGCAGGACTCGAACCTGCAACCTACGGCTTAGAAGGCCGTTGCTCTATCCAATTGAGCTACAGGCGCAAACCCTGTTTTCCTGCCTTGAGTCCCGACCGGATAATTGGTCGGGGCAGAGGGATTTGAACCCCCGACTTCCTGCTCCCAAAGCAGGCGCGCTACCAGGCTGCGCTATGCCCCGCAATTCCTGCCGTGCCGTAATCAACGTTTCCGGCAAACTCAACATCAAGCGCCTGCTTCGCTCGCAGGCCTGTTGGCGGCTCGGCTCCTGCCTCGCCTGCCAACCCGGTCGCCGGCTGTCCTGCCGGCGCCGTTCGGACCGCTGCGTTTGTCCACCGGACAAACGGTCGGTCCTCACCCCAAAGCAGGCGCGCTACCAGGCTGCGCTATGCCCCGCGCCGAGCTGCTGAGGCCCCTTGTCAGGGCCCAACCCGGCAGACGGCGAATGATACTGCCTGAGCGGGGCAGCGTCAATTGCCCTCGCTGTTCCCGAGGCGGGCTTTATGCGACAATCAGCGCCCTTTTCCGGGACCGCGGGGTGTCCCGGCTCATCAGATTACCGGAATCGCCATGGCAGCAGAATTGATCGACGGCAAGGGTTTCGCGGCCCGCATTCGGGATGACATCAAGCGGGGTGTGGACCAGCGCACCCGGCGCGGTCTTCGACGGCCGGGCTTGGCGGTGATCCTGGTAGGCGATGACCCCGCCTCGAAAGTCTATGTGGGGCACAAGCGGAATGACTGTGAGCAGGTCGGCATCGAGTCTCAGGTGCTGGAACTGCCCTTCTCCACCACCGAAGCCGAAGTACTCCACCATATCGACGAATACAATGCCGACCCCAGTGTGGACGGCATCCTGGTCCAGCTTCCCCTACCCCGCCATGTGGACAGCACTCGGGTGATCGAGCGCATTCGCCCGGACAAGGATGTGGATGGCTTCCATCCCTACAATATCGGTCGGCTGGTTCAGCGCATCCCTGCCCTGCGACCCTGCACTCCCTTTGGCGTGATCCGCCTGCTGGAATCCATCGGTGAACCGTTCAAGGAAAGGGATGCGGTGGTGGTGGGTGCGTCCAATATCGTTGGACGGCCCATGGCCCTGGAGCTGCTACTGGCCGGCGCCACCGTTACCGTCTGCCATCGCTTCACCCGTGACACCGAGGCCCATGTGCGTCAGGCGGACCTGGTAGTCGTGGGTGTGGGCAAACCCGGCCTGGTCAAAGGCGAGTGGATCAAGGAAGGTGCCACGGTCATTGACGTGGGCATCAACCGCATGGACGACGGCCGCCTGGTGGGTGACGTGGAGTTCGACGTGGCCCGGGAACGCGCGGCCTGGATTACCCCAGTCCCCGGCGGCGTGGGCCCCATGACCCGGGCCATGTTGCTGCAGAACACCCTGGACGCCGCCCGCCATCACGACGGCTGAATAGCCTGCCCGCCGTTCAGCCCCGCTTCCACTTCGTGCCTTCCGGCCCGTCTTCCAGGACAATGCCCTGGGCCTGAAGCTCGTCACGGATGCGGTCTGCCTCGGCGAAGTCGCGCTCCTTGCGGGCCTGCTTGCGTTGCTCGATCATGGCCTCGACCGTGGCCGCGTCGAGCCCTTCTGCGCCACCGCCACCTTGCAAGAAGCTCTCGGCATCGTCCTGAAGAATCCCCAGCACGCCCCCAAGCTCCAACAGCAAGCCCGCATGGCTACTGGCCTGATCCAGCTCACCGGAATCCCGCAAACGGTTCACTTCCCGCGCCAGATCAAACAGCACCGCCAATGCTTCAGGCGTGTTGAAGTCATCATTCATGGCCTCGCTGAATCGATCGCGGTAACTCGATTGCGAAGGCGCACTTCCCGGCTTCACTTCCCGCAGCACGGTATAGAAGCGTTCCAGGCCGGCCCGGGCGGTGTCCAGATTCTCGGTGGAGTAATTGAGGGGGCTGCGATAGTGGCTGTTCAGCATGAACATGCGAACCACTTCCGGGGCATAGACCTTGAGCACTTCACGAACCGTGAAGAAGTTGCCCAGGGATTTCGACATCTTTTCCTCGTCAATCTGGACGAAGCCGTTGTGCATCCAATAATTGACGAAAGGGGAATCATTGGCAGCGCAGGACTGGGCAATCTCGTTCTCATGGTGGGGGAACTTCAGGTCCATGCCTCCGCCGTGGATGTCGAAATGCTTGCCCAGGTGGGCTCTGGACATGGCCGAGCACTCGATATGCCAACCGGGTCGTCCATCACCCCAGGGGCTGGGCCAGCTGGGCTCTCCCGGCTTGGCCTTCTTCCAGAGCACGAAATCCAGGGGATCGCGCTTGGCTTCTTCCACCGCAACCCGGGCGCCTGATCGCAGGTCTTCGGTTCGCTTGCCCGACAAGCGGCCATAGTCCTGGAAGCGACTGACGGCGTAAAAGACATCGCCATTCTCACCCTGATAGGCATAGCCTTTTTCTTCCAGGGTCTGGATCATTTCGATAATGCCGTCCAGGTTTTCGGTGGCTCGCGGCTCGTGATCGGGACGATTGACGCCAAGGGCGGCTTCGTCTTCGTGCATGGCATGAATGAAGCGCTCGGTCAGGTCGCCCATGGCCTCGCCGTTCTCGGCGGCCCGCTGGATGATCTTGTCGTCGATATCGGTGATATTGCGGACATAGGTCAATTCATAGCCCTGGTGGCGGAAATACCGGGCCACCACATCGAAGACCACCAACACCCGGGCATGGCCAAGATGGCAGTAGTCGTACACGGTCATGCCGCAGACGTACATGCGTACACGGCCGTCTTCAATGGGCTGAAAGTTTTCTTTCTGGCGGGTCAGTGAATTGTAGATCTTGAGCATGGCTGCATCGCCCTTATCGGTTTTCGGATGGTCCCATCGTTGCCTGGGTCGTTCAGGCGAGACGGGTACATCGTTCAAGCCGCCGGGCGGCCTCGTGCTGGCCGATAAGGCGAAGGACGCCGTCCAGGTCTGGACCGGAACGCGACCCGGTAAGTGCCGCGCGCAAGGGCAGGAAGAGTTTCTTGCCCTTGGCACCGGTGAGCTGGCGAATGCGATCCACCCAGGACTGGTAGTCAGTTCCCGCCGACTCCAGAGCATCCAGTGCCGATTCGAAAAATTCGCGCCCGCTCTCCTCGATAACGCTCACGGCCTCAGCCGGCATGGGGTCAAGATCATCAAAGAGCCGGTGGGCCCAGTCGCGGGCGTCACGCGGGAAGACACAATTGGGCCTGATCAATTCGGCGAAGGCCCGCGCCTTGCCCGGCGGTACCGCGTCGGCCACGGCAGCGGCCATCCATTGCCAGGCTTCTTCTCCATTCAGGCGAGCCACCGCCTGTTTCTGCCAATAGAGCAGTTGCCCGGCGTCGTAACGCGCCGGTGCCTTGCCGATCCGCCCTGGATCAAAATCCGCCGCCAGCTCATCCAGGCTCCGAAGCCGTTCTTCGTCGTCATAGCGATGACCCAGGCGAGCCATGTAGTTGAGCAGCGCCAGAGGCAGATAGCCCTCGTCCCGGAACTGGCGAATGCCGAGGCTGCCAGCCCGCTTGGACAGAGGGCCGCCGTCGCTGTCGGCAATCAGGGGCAAATGGCCGTACTCGGGGGTGAGCAGGTCCAGGGCCTTGAGCAGCATCAACTGCCGGGGCGTGTTGGTGAGATGATCCTCACCCCGCATGACATGGGTGACGCCCATCAGGGCGTCATCGACGGCGTTGCTGAAAAAGAAGGCCGGAGTCCCATCCGTGCGGCGAATCACGAAATCCCCGATCTCATCGGTCCGAAACTGCTGCGGGCCGCGAACAAAATCCTCGAACGACACCGTCTCATACGCCTTGACCCGGAACCGCCAGGTGGCCGGCTCACCCGCTTCCAGTTTGCCGCGCGCCTCAGCCTCGGACAAACCCGCGCAGGCCCCGTCATAGCGCGGCGGCTGCCCCGAGGCACGCTGAGCGGCACGCAAACGCTCCAGGCGCTCCCGGCTGCAGAAGCAGGGATAGCTGTGGCCCGCCGCCTGAAGACGCTGGAAGTAATCTTCGTAGATATACTGACGCTGGGACTGACGGTAGGGACCGGCGTCACCGCCCGCCTCGTGCCCCAGCTGCCAATTCAGGCCCAGCCAGCGCAGATCCTCCATCAGGGATTGGAGAAACTCATCGCGGGAGCGCTCCGGATCGGTATCCTCCACCCGAAGCATGAATTGCCCGCTGCGGCCTCGACTGAACAGGGCATTGAACAGGGCGGTCCGGGCGTTGCCGACGTGAATATGGCCGGTCGGGCTCGGGGCGAAGCGGGTAACGGTCGTGTTGGGGGCTGTGTCGCTCATGGCGGGGCATCATAGCCGATACGGCCGGTGCGGACAAAGCGGTCGGTGGTGGATTGCTCAATTTGCGACCAGAACCGCTAGAATGTGGGGCCTCGCAATTGCCATCGGAGGAGAAGATGCCCGTCAAGCTGTTGCTGATCGTGATCGGCCTGGCCTTGCTACTGCCGACCCGGGCGGTGGCCTTCAACGACCATCTGCTGCTGGACACCGATCGTGGTGAGATTCTGATCCAGCTCAACTTCGCCCGCGCGCCGCTGACCGCGGAAAATGTGATGAGCCTGGCGGAGGCCGGTCACTACGATGGCCTGATCTTCCACCGGGTCATAGAAGATTTCGTGATTCAGACCGGCGGCTATGACCCGGACATGGAGGAACGTCGCAGCGAGGAACAGATTCCCAATGAATCCGGCAATGGTTTGAGCAATGAGCGGGGGACCGTGGCCCTGGCACGGGGCTCCGATCCCCATTCCGGCAGCGCCCAGTTCTATATCAACCTGTCCGACAACAGCCGCCTGGACCCACGTTCAACCCGCTGGGGCTATGCGGTATTCGGTCGGGTTCGGGCCGGGATGTCGGTGGCCGATGAGATTGCCGGCCTGCCCACTGGTGGCCGAGCACATCTGAGCAGTGATGTGCCCGAGGAAGATGTCCGTATTCGCCGGGCTCGCCCCATGAGCTACGAGGAGGCCGAGGCCTGGCTGCAGGACAGAAATAACGCATCCGACGAGGAAGACTGAAAACGATGGCTAGCACCCTGTTCATCTCCGATCTGCATCTGTTTCCCTCGCGCCCGGAAATCACTGGACTGTTTCTGGATTTTCTCGACGGGGAGGCTCGCGAAGCCGAATCGCTGTACATCCTCGGCGACCTCTTCGAGGCCTGGATCGGTGACGATGCCATGCCCCCCCACGATCAGGAAGTGGTGGCCGGCATGAAGGCCCTGAGCGACAGCGGGGTGCCCTGTTATTTCATGCGAGGCAATCGGGACTTTCTGGTGGGCGACGACTTTGCCCGGGCCAGTGGCTTCGAGATTCTGCCTGACCCCACCGTCATTGATCTGCATGGCGAGCCGGTACTCCTCATGCACGGCGATTCACTGTGCGTGGATGATCACGACTACATGGCGTTCCAGGAGCTGGTACGCAGCGAGGCCTGGCAACAGGATTTTCTATCCAAGCCGGTAGCGGAACGGATCGAATTCGCCAAGCGTGCAAGAGCGGAGAGCATGGCCCGAGGCCAGGAAAAGTCCATGGAAATCATGGATGTGAACAAGCAGGCCGTCGAGGAAGCCATGAAGGAGGCCGGTGTCCGCCGCTTCATTCATGGTCATACCCATCGGCCTGCCATCCACGACATCGAAGTTGACGGCCAACCCGCCCAGCGCATCGTGCTCGGGGACTGGTACGAACAGGGCAGCGTCCTGCGTGTCAGCGACGGCCAGTACGACCTTCAAACGATCCCGCTTGAGTCACGGTAGCGCCGGGCGGCAGTCCTGAACGGGCCGGGGTGGCCCGGAATGGAAGCGGAACTGAGAGTCAGGCCGGGTGATGAGCTGAGCTTCAAGTTCGGCAAACGCCACAACCCGATCGTCCACCGGTGCCTGGTTGAACTGTTCCGCCAAATGGAGATAGTCCCTGAAGTGCCGAGCCTCGGACCGCAACAGGCGATAATAGAAACCGCCGATCTCTTCATCCAGCTCCGGTGCCAGACGTTCGAACCGCTCACAGGAGCGGGCTTCAATGAAGGCCCCACAGACGAGCAGATCCACCAGCTTCTCCCGAGCACCGGCGCGCACGCCCTCCCGCAAGCCCGCAGCATAACGAGACGGGGCAATGCGACGATAGCGGTAGCCACGCCGACGAATGATGGCCAACACCTGCTCGAAGTGCCGTAGCTCCTCACGGGCCAGACGAGACATCTTGTCCTGCAGCTCATCCCACTCGGCATGGTCATGCATGAGCTTCATGGCGGTGGCCGCGGCCTTGCGTTCGCAATGGGCATGATCGATCAGCAGGGTTTCTTCCTGCTTCAGGGCCTCGGCCACCCAGGCGTCCGGTGTCGGGCAAGGCAGAAATTCCCGTATGCCCTCGGTGAGGGATGGATCAACTTCGCGAGCCATTACTGAGTCCGTAAACCGATTATCAGATCATTGACATTGGTACCGGTGGGACCGGTGTCCACCAGGTCCCCGCTGGCAGCCAGGAACCGGCCGGCATCCGCGTAATCCAAGGCATCCTCCATACTCAAGCCGGCTTCCATTCCGCGTGCCACAGTGCCGCCGTCCACAACGGCCCCGGCATCACCCTCCGGACCATCAAGACCGTCACTGCCACAGGCCAGCAGGTAGCAACCGTCCTCGCCGGCAATGCGATCCGCCGCCGCCAGGGCCAACTGCTGGCAGCGGCCACCCCGCCCGGGCGTGGCGGGCAATTCCACCGTGGTTTCCCCCGTCCAGATGAATATACCGGGCTCGGATGCAAGGATTGCTTCGGCCAACTCCCGCCCCACATCGGCGGCATCCCCTTCCAGCCAGCGGGGTGATGCTGCCACCGGCAAGGATTGCTGGCCGGCCAGATCGGCCACGGTTTCACGAAATATGGCCGCATCGGCGAGCAGATGGTGGGGGATTCGGGGCACGCCAGATGGATTTACAGGAGCAGTGAGAATACTGACCCAGTCAGGCAGCAGAGGCAGTGCCCCCTCCAACGGTGGCAGGAATGGCCCGGAGGCCAGGGCCGCATCCATGCCCGGCGGTATGTCGGCAATACAAAGCACGCGGGCGTCACGCTCACCCAGACGACGAGCCAGTCCCCCGCCCTTGATCCGGGAAATGGCCTGGCGAACCCGGTTCACTTCGACGATATCCAATCCCGACGCCAGCAACCATTCGTGTACGGAGAACAACTGTTCTTCACTGACGCCGTCTCTTGGCGCCGCCATCAGACTGGAACCGCCCCCGGAAATCAGCACCAGCAGGCGGGCATCGGTGGGCAGCTCATCAATGAAGCGTTCGGCAGCAGTGCCAGCAAGAAAACTGCCCGCACCGGGCAGGGGATGCTGAGCAGCAATGCACTCAACCCAGGAAGGCATGGCCGAGGCGGGTTGATCATCGGGATGAATTACCAGGGCCTGACTGGGAGGTCGGGAGAGGGAGTCCAGAGCGCCGGCGGCCATGGACAAGGATGCCTTTCCCACTGCCAGCAAGTGCGTCGGCGGTGCTTCCGGATCGTTTTCCAGGGCCATTCGGACCAGCCGACGACCGCTCATGCAGGCGACACCTTCCCGGTACAGCTGAAGCAGCAGATCTCTTGGTGCCTTGTGTCCTGCAGTCATGGCGGCATCTTCAATTCGAGTTATGCAGATCGATCACGCCCGGGTAATTGGCTTCACGCTCCTGCTTGGCGCCATCGGAGCGCTCCTGCGCCAGTCTGGAAAGATAGTCCGGACTCACATCACCGGTGACGTACTGGCCATCAAAGACCGAGGTATCGAAACCCTTGATGGCCGGATTGCCTCGACGGATGGCCTCCAGCAAATCCGGCAATTCCTGATAGAACAAGCGATCGGCGCCGATCAATTCGCAAATCTCAGCATTATTGCGCTCATGGGCAATCAGCTCGCTGGCCGCCGGCATGTCGATGCCATAGACATTTGGGTAACGGACCGGCGGCGCGGCAGAGGCGAAATAGACATTGTTCGCCCCGGCATCTCGCGCCATCTGAATGATCTGACGCGAGGTTGTCCCACGCACGATGCTGTCATCGATGAGGAGAACATTCTTGCCGCGGAACTCCAGATCGATGGCATTGAGCTTCTGGCGCACGGACTTCTTGCGCTGCTGTTGCCCGGGCATGATGAAGGTTCGGCCGATATAGCGGTTCTTCATGAAGCCTTCGCGATATTTCACACCCAACTGGAAGGCCACTTGCAGTGCGGCGGTACGGCTGGTGTCAGGGATGGGGATGACCACATCGATATCGTGATCGGGCCATTCCCGATTGATCTTCTCGGCCAGGGTATCCCCCATGCGCAGACGGGCCTTGTAGACCGAGACATCGTCGATAATGGAGTCTGGGCGGGCGAAATAGACAAACTCGAAAAGGCAGGGATTGGTCGTAGGCTTCTCGGCACACTGGCGGGAATGGAGCTTGCCATCCATGTCGATGAGGATGCCTTCGCCCGGCGCCAGGTCCCGTTCAAGCTCGAAACCCAGCACATCCAGGGCCACGCTCTCCGAGGCCACCATGTACTCCCGCCCATGCTCGGTCTCGCGAGAGCCAAAGACAAGGGGACGAATTCCCCAGGGATCGCGAAAAGCCACCAGACCATAACCGGTCACCATGGCCACCGCGGCATAGCCCCCACGACAGCGACGATGAACCGCGCTCACCGCGGAAAAAATATCATCGGGACTCAGTTGCAGCTTGCCACCCTGCTGCAGCTCATGGGCAAAGACATTCAGGAGGATCTCGGAATCCGAGTCGGTATTCAGGTGCCTCAGATCTTCCCGGTACAGGAGATCCCGCAACTCGGTGGCATTGGTGAGATTGCCATTATGGGCCAGTGCAATCCCGTAAGGTGAGTTGGTATAGAGGGGTTGAGCCTCCGCCGAGCTGGAACTGCCGGCGGTGGGATAACGACAGTGACCGATCCCCAGGTTTCCTCGCAGCCGGAGCATGTGCCGGGTTTCGAAAACATCCCGAACCAGGCCATTGCTCTTGCGCAGGAACAGCCTCTCTCCTTCACAGGTCATGATGCCTGCCGCATCCTGACCACGATGCTGGACGACGGTCAAGGCTTCATAGATTGCCTGATTGACGGGGGAAGTACCCATCAGCCCCACGATGCCACACATGGCGAGTTCCTCTACTTACGATATGTTCAGAAGGGTGTGCCGCTCAAAGCAGATCCAGGTCCTGGACCAGGTTGTCGGGCAGAAATCCCGCCATCCAGGTGGCAATGGGTTCCATCAAGGGGATGAATACCGATTCATTCCACCAGGGATCCCGATTGACTTCCGTTACCAAGCCCAGCAGGACCAGTGCGCCTACCACCAGCACACCACGGGCAGTGCCGAAGACCACGCCAATCATGCGGTCCGTGCCACTCAGGCCGGTCTTCTTGACCGCCAGACTGACGAAGTGATTGATCATGGCTCCAATGATCAAGGTCACGATGAACAGGGAAGCGAAGGCGACCAGCAAGCGCACGGTGGGCGTCTCGATGGTGCCCGTCAGCATGGCATCCAGGGTATCCACGAAGGTCAGGGACACCCAGAAAGCCATGATCCAGGTGGCCAGGGAGATGGCTTCCTTGACGAAGCCCCGCATGAGGCTGATCAATGCGGATATGATGACAAGCGCGACTATGAAGTAATCGACCCAGACCATGCCCCATCCAATCCCCGCACGCTTTCCCTCGAGAGTCCGGCTCGAATAGGCCGGACGGACGCGAGCCGGAATTCTACCAGATCAGAGAGCCTCAGGGGTGGGGCACGGGACTGGCACTATGGCCGGTCTGGGATTCAATCCGCCTGGCCAGACCCTGCGCCGACTCCCGGTCAGTCTCCAGCCCCACACGGACCCGATACAAGACCTGCTCATCCCGCTCATAGCGCATGATGAAGGCCTGAAAACCCTCGTCCCGCAGCTGGGCGATCAGGCGCTCGGCATTCTCCCGATCGCCAAAGCTGCCAACCTGGGCACTCCAGCCGCTGCCGGCAGGGGCACCAGGGACCGCTTCGTCTTCGGACTTGGCAGACTCCTCCGGCTCGGGCTCGGGCTCGGGCTCGGGCTCGGGCTCGGGCTCGGGCTCGGGCTCGGGCTCGGGCTCGGGTTCCGGCTCGGGTTCCGGCTCGGGTTCCGGCTCCGGCTCCGGTTCAGGCTCGGATTCAGGCTCGCCTTCATCCGCCCGACGGGGGTCCGACTCATCCAGCGGGCTCACTTGGACCAGCTCATCATCGTCTTCCTCGGGTTCTGGACGAAACAGATCATCATCGTCCTCCTCCGGGGACTCATCCCGGGCATCCCGCTCCCGCAGGTCCAGCCGGGTAACCGGCAATTCCCGCTCATCCTGAGGGCGGTCCAGACGCACCGAACGCTCACCCTCCTCTGGCCCGCCAAGCATCATGGGCAGGATGATGATCGCCAGTGTGAGCAACACCACCAGGCCAATCAGGCGTTCCTTAAGCTTGCGGTCCAAGACGGTACGCTCCCGAATCGATCAGCGATTGCCAATACCCACAGTGTGCCCCGCAGCATCGACCTGGCGCAACACGGGGCCGACGGTCATGAAGGAACCAAGCACCAGCAAGCGGTCGCCGGGGTTGGCGCTGGCCCGGGCCGCAAGCCAGGTCTCAACCGGGTCGGCATTCTTCACTCGGGTGTGGGCGGCAGGACAAGCAACATGGATGCGCTGATCCAGGCCCTCGGCACTGAGCCCCCCCTGAGCGGACAAATCAGCAGGCCACCATTCGTCCACTTCACCGGCCAATGTCGTCACCACACCAGCAATATCCTTGTCCGCGCGCATACCAATGATGGCCCGGGTCTGCCCATTCACGGGTCGGGCACGCAAATAATCCATCAAGGCCAGGGCGGCATCCGGATTATGGGCCACATCGAGCAGGGTTTCGGGCTGGCCGGCCAGTCGTTGAACCCGGCCGGGGGGCTGCAGCGTGGACAGGACCTGACGGACCCGCCCCGCATCGGCCAGAACCTCCGGCGCCAGCAACGACACCGCCTGCATGGCCGCGGCCGCGTTGGCCCGCTGCCAGGGCATATGCCACCAGGGCTCGAGCCCGAGCCCATCCAGCCGCGCTTCGTTGGATTCCCAGAACCAGCTATCTCCGTCCTGGCCCCAGACAAAGTCACGCTTCCCAAGCAGCAGCGGCCGCGCGCCCGTTTCCCGGGCTGCCTCGGCCAAAGGTCCATCTCGGTCCGCCACCACAACGGGTCGGGACGGCCGACAGACACCGGCCTTCTCCCGGGCAATGCCGGCAAGATCGTTACCGAGCCACTCGGCATGGTCGAGTGCCACCCGGGTCAGCAATGCCACATCGGCATCAATGACATTGACCGCATCGAGACGGCCTCCCAGGCCGACCTCCAGCACGGCATGGCTTACCCCGCGCTGTCGAAAGATCGCCAGCGCGGCCAGGGTGGTGTATTCGAAATAACTGAGACTGATGGCGCCACGGGCGGCCTCCACGGCCTGAAAGGCCTGGAGGATCTCGGCATCGGAGGCCGGAAGGCCGTCAATACAGATACGTTCGTTGAAATCGATCAGGTGGGGCGAGGTATAGCTGCCCACGCGATGTCCGGCAGCGGTCAGCAGGGCTGCGGCGACTGCCACCGATGAGCCCTTGCCATTGGTACCGGCCACGGTGAGAACACGAAAGGGAGGACGGTCGAGCCCCATGGCCTGGCAGACCGGCCGAAGACGCTCCAGACCCAGGTCGATGGCACTGCTGTGCAGGCCTTCCAGCCAGCGCAGCCACTGCGTCAATCCGGCCTTGGGGCCGGGCGCGGTAGGAGCAGGCTGGCCGGCTGGTTTCATTGCCCGCAACTGCCCCGGCCGATCAGACCTGGGTCAGGCGCTGGCGAGTCATGATGGCCAGCACATTGGCCAGGCGCTGGCGCATCTCGCGACGATCCACGATCATGTCCACCGCCCCATGCTCTACCAAAAACTCACTGCGCTGGAAGCCTTCCGGCAGGGTCTCGCGCACGGTCTGTTCAATCACCCTGGGACCGGCAAAACCGATCAAGGCCTTGGGTTCGGCGACATTGAGGTCGCCCAGCATGGCCAGGCTGGCGCTGACGCCGCCGGTAGTGGGGTCAGTGAGTACGGAAATGAAGGGAACGCCCTGTTCGGACAAGCGCGCAAGCGCAGCGCTGGTCTTGGCCATCTGCATCAGAGACAGCAGGGCTTCCTGCATGCGGGCGCCACCACTGGCGGTAAAGCAGATGAGAGGACAATTGGCCTCCGAGGCAGCGGTGGCCGCACGGACGAAGCGCTCACCGACCACCGAACCCATGGAGCCGCCCATGAAAGCGAAATCGAAGGCGCAGGCGACCACGGGCATGCCCTTGAGCCGACCTTTCATGACCACCAGGGCATCTTTCTCACCGGTCTTCTTCTGCGACTGGACGATGCGGTCACGATACTTCTTGCTGTCCCTAAACTTGAGGGCATCCACGGGCTCCACCCCATCCGCCAACTCGGCGGCGGAGTCCGCATCCAGAAACATTTCCAGACGGCGACGGGCACGCAAGCGCATGTGATGGCCGCATTTGGGGCAGACATGCTCATTGCGCTCCAGGTCGGAACGATAGAGCACCGAATCGCAGGCCGGACACTTGGTCCACAGCCCTTCCGGCACGCTACGGCTGCGCCCCTGGGTCTTGATACGGGAGGGAACGAGTCGCTTGAACCAGTTCATGACAAGGCCACGTCCTTTGCATTGCCGCCACTACGCGCCCCGTCCAGGGCCTCGCGCAGAGGCTCGATGAATTGACGAGCGGCCCGGGCCGGTTCTTCACCCTGCCCCGCCGCTGCATGAAGATGTTCCACCAGGGCGCTGCCAACGATCACGGCGTCGGCCACCCGCCCCACGGCGGCCGCACTGTCGGCATCACGGATGCCAAAGCCCACGCCCAGTGGCAGCTGGGTGTGCTGCCGCAAACCGGCGAGGCTCTCGGCGACCGCGTCCACATCCAGTCCGCCGGCCCCGGTCACGCCCTTGAGGGACACATAATAAACGAAACCGCTGCCCAGCTCCGCAATTCGGCGACGACGGACCTCGCTGGTGGTGGGTGCCACCAGGAAGATCATGTCCATACCGGCCTCGCGCACCGCCGGCGCCAGCTCCGCGGATTCCTCGGGTGGGGAGTCTACCAATAGCAGACCATCCACCCCCGCCTCCGCAGCAGACTGAACAAAGGCCTCAGTGCCCATGATTTCCACCGGGTTGAGGTAGCCCATGAAGATGACCGGCGTGTCCTGGTCTGTCTCCCGGAAGGCGCGAACCGCAGCCAGACTGTGCTTGAGGCGTTGACCGGCGGCCAGGGCCCGCTCGCCGGCAGCCTGAATGATACTGCCGTCAGCGACCGGGTCGGAGAAAGGCATGCCCAGCTCGATCATGTCGGCACCCCCCGCCACCAGGCCATGCATGACGGCCACGGTCTCATCCGGTGACGGATCACCGGTCATGATGTAGGGGATCAGAGCGGCCCGATTGGCCGCGCTCAGGGTCTTGAAACGTGCTTCGATCCGGCTCACAGCGACACCCCCTCTTCGGCGGCGACCGTGTGCATATCCTTGTCACCTCGCCCGGAGAGGTTCACCAGCACATGCTTGCCCTTGCCGAGGCGTCGCGCCAGCTTGATGGCATGGGCCACGGCGTGAGCCGATTCCAGCGCCGGCATGATGCCTTCCGTGCGACTGAGGCGATGGAAGGCATCCAGGGCCTCTCGGTCGGTCACATGACCGTATTCGGCCCGCCCCACGTCCTTCAACCAGGCGTGTTCGGGACCGACGCCGGGATAGTCGAGGCCGGCGGAAATGGAATGGGTATGAATGATCAGCCCATCCTCGTCCGTCATCAGATAGGTTCGATTGCCATGCAGCACCCCGGGCCGACCGGCGCTCAATGGCGCCGCGTGACGACCGGTTTCCACCCCGTCGCCTGCCGCTTCCACACCATGGAGGGCGACCTGGTCATCGTCCAGGAAGGGGTGAAAAATGCCGATGGCATTGGAACCGCCACCCACACAGGCCACCACGGCATCCGGCAGCACACCGGCATCGGCCTGCATTTGCTCCCGGGCCTCTTCGCCGATGACTGACTGGAAATCCCGCACCATCATGGGATAGGGATGGGGGCCAGCGACGGTGCCGATGATGTAAAAGGTGTCGTCCACGTTTGCCACCCAATCGCGCATGGCTTCATTGAGGGCATCCTTCAAGGTGCGGGAGCCGGATTCCACCGGCACCACCTTGGCGCCCAGGAGTCGCATCCGGAAGACATTGGCTTCCTGGCGACGCATATCCTCGGCGCCCATGTAGACCACGCATTCCAGGCCCAGCCGGGCTGCCACGGTAGCCGATGCGACACCATGCTGACCGGCCCCGGTTTCGGCAATCACCCGCGGCTTGCCCATCCGTCGGGCAAGAATGGCCTGCCCCACGGTGTTGTTCACCTTGTGGGCACCGGTATGGCAAAGGTCTTCCCGTTTCAGCCAGATACGGGCTCCGCCGGCCCATTCGCTGAGGCGATCAGCGGGATACAGGGGGGTGGGACGACCCACGAAACGCCCCAGCTCGCGGGCAATTTCACGCTGGAACGCCGGGTCCTGGCGTGCCGATTCGTACGCCTGTCGCAGCTCCTCGACCGGCCCCATCAGGGTCTCGGACACGAAACTGCCGCCAAATATGCCGAAATGCCCTTGTGCGTCGGGCAGCTGGCGGTATCCATTCGGGGGAAGCTCACTCAGATTCTTTGCTTTGGCCGACACCTTGCACCTCTTCTATGAATCGCGACATCAATTGCGGATCCTTCTGCCCCGGCGCCGATTCCACGCCGGAACTGACATCCACCGCCCAGGGCCGGACGACGCGAATCGCCTCGGCGACATTGCCTGGAGCCAGACCGCCGGCAAGGACCAGATCAAAATCGGGCCGGGAAGGCAGTCGACTCCAGTCAAAACGCTCACCGGTACCACCGGCACGGCGGCCGGCATGGCTATCCACCAGTAGAGCGGCAGCATCCGGATAGAGCTGACTGGCCTGCTCCAGATCCAATTCCCCGGACATGCCCACGGCCTTGACGTAGCGACGGCCAAAGCGGCGACAGAAATCGGCACTCTCCTCGCCGTGAAACTGCAGCATTTCCAGCGGCAGTCGCTCGAGCACCGTCCGCACCTGGGCGGCATCCGGGTTCATGAACAATCCGACCACGGAAACATAGGCCGGTATGGCTGCAATGATGTCGGTGGCCTGCTGTATCCCGACGGCGCGAGTGCTTGGCTCGTGAAAGACCAGACCAATGGCGTCCGCGCCGGCCTCGGCAGCCCAGCGGGCCTGTTCGGCCGTGGTGATGCCACAGATCTTCACTCGGGGCTGCATGTGGAGCGGGTTGCCTCTGCCGCGCAAATTATCGCTGTTGATAAGGAAACTGCCGGGATGGGCAGGCACATGCCTTAAACCTTAACAGAAAGCCGACCCGGACTCACTGCCCCGGGATGGCCGGCCCCGGCAACATGGGCTCATGAGAAGGCTTGCTGAGGCGGTCAATGGCGGGAAAATCGGGATAGCGAACACCGTGGAAATAAAGCCCCTCCGCTGGCGCCGTCACGCCCCCGCGCGTCCGGTCCCGGCCGACCAGCACATCGGCCGGCCATGATTCCTCCGCATCCCCCTTGCCGACCGCCATCAAGACCCCGGCAATATTGCGGACCATGTGATGCAGAAAGGCATTGGCGCGGATATCCATGACCACCAGGTCACCCTCCCGTTGGACCGAAATGGCTTCCACGAAACGCATGGGTGTTGGCGACTGGCAGGCAACCGCACGGTAGGCACTGAAGTCGTGTTCCCCGATCAGCGCCTGGGCCGCCCGATGCATGGCGGCGGCATCCAGAGGATGGTAAACCCAGCAGGCCCGCTGACGGCCCAGGGCAGTCCGTGCCGGGCGATTCCAGAACACATAACGATAGCTTCTCGAGTGCGCCGAGTAACGCGCATGAAAGTCGTCATCGACGGGCTCGACCCAGCGAAGATTGACGTCATCGGGCAAGGCACTGTTGCAGCCCAGCAGCCAGGCCCGAGGAGGCCGCGGCGCGGGGCTCTGAAAATGTACCACCTGCCCCAGTGCATGAACGCCAGCATCGGTCCGTCCGGCACAAACCGCCTCCAGCGGGTGGTCAGCCACCCGTGACAAGGCAGCGGTCAACACTTCCTGCACCGTGCGAACCCCCGGCTGCTGGGCCTGCCAGCCCCGGAAACCGCTGCCGTCGTACTCCAGGCCGGCCACCCACATCTGTCCCTTGTCAGTCGTCATCGCGTGATTATCCAGTCAGATCCATAGCAGAGTCAGCAAGGCCAGCGCGGCGAGGATACATATTAGCCAGTCATGCCACGGGGTGGGCCCCAGGTCTGGCAGGGGCGGAAAATCGTCCGCCGGCTCCGCGGCCCGGGCCTCCATCCGTCGTATCTCCCCGGCCAGTCGGCGCGGAATCCAACTGAACCAGCCACCGCCGCCCACTGTGTCTTGCGCCAGGGAACGGCGCTCTTCCACGGCTTGCGCCAGCAGCATGGCCAGCCGCCGTGCAAAAATGGATCCCGGCAAATGGACACGATCCAGCGGGCTCAACCCTTCGGCAAGAGCAGCGCCAAGCCGGTCCGGCGGGGTGGAAAACAGGAGCGTGTGTACGCTGGCAAACATGGCCAGCAACACCAGGCCCCGCTCCATTGCCGGCCACCAGGCATCCGCGAGTGGCTCCCGCCCAGGCAACCACAAATAAACCAGCATGAGGCCGAGGAGCAGCCATTTCAGGCGCCAGACCCCGCGCCCCAGGCTGGTCATGGCAGCCGCCCCCTGCCACAGATGCCAAGCCAGTAGCAGGACCAACAGGCCCACTATCACGCGACCGTCCTGCCATGGGAGGCTGATTACCGTGAACAGCACCAGCAATAGGTGGGCACGAACATGTGGCATGGAGTCACTTATCGGTACGGGGGCAGGGCCAGGCCATAAGCAAAGGCCGCCGGCCAAGGGGCCGGCGGCCTTTGTCGCTCGTCTACACCGACATCAGATCCCGTCGAGCAGGGACTGGGCCTCTTTCTTCTGATCCTCATTGCCTTCCTCAAGAACTTCTTCGAGGATCCCCTGGGCACCTTCGCTGTCACCCATATCGATATAGGCACGAGCCAGATCAATCTTGGTATCGATCTCTCCCATCTCATCGGAGTCGTCGTCACCCAGATCCAGCAGATCGTCGTCATCGTCACCGAAGTCGATGCCGCCACCAGCAACATCATCATCGGTGGTGCTGCCGGGGGCTTCGGCACTGGAGGCTTTGCCCTCTTCCTCACTGCCCATGTAGCTTGAGAGCTCTTCAAAGGCCTTCTCGAACTGAGCCTGGGAGTCGGTTCCAAAGGCTTCGCTGGCCTTCTCCGGTGGCACATCCACCGTCGGGAAATCCAGATCTTCACCTTCATCCTTGCCGCTGTCCTCTTCCTCAAGGGAGCGATCAAGGACGCGCGCGGCTTCTTCATCCAGGGAGAAGTCCTCGTCTGCTGGCGCGGGCGCATCGTCCTGGGACGGGGTTTCCGCCGACGGCTGCCCACCATCGTCGTCCAGGTCCGGCAGATCGAAACTCAGTTCCTCGTCGCCGGAACTTTCCTCGGTGGGGGCGGCTACATCACCGGCATCGGTGGATTCGGCATCCGCGTCCATGTCGGGCAGATCAAAACCGATTTCCTCTTCCTCAGCCTGATCAGTGCCTGCATCCAGATCTTCGCTGTCACCCAAATCGATCTGGATCTCCTCGGTATCCTCGGCGGGACGCCGCTCCACTTCCAGGGTCTGAGCTTCCGGCGGAGTCAGATCCGCTTCTTCTTCCTGCTCTACCGCCGGCTCAGGCGCAGCGACCCCCGCAAACAGGGCATTATTGGGGGCAATTTCTCGACCCAGGCGCGCTGCTTCCGACCACTCGGAGCTGTCGCTACCCAGTTTTGATCTCATGCGTTCAGCGGCGGAGACAAAAGCCTCGGCATCGCTGGCGGCAAAGTGGGTTTCCAGCAACTTGAGATGCAACTGACCCTCGCCAGGATGCTGTTCCAGGGCTTCCTCCAGCTGCTTCACGGCCTTGTCAAAGGTGCCGTAGGCGATGTGGAAATCCGCCTCTTCCACCACTGTCTCAATCTGTGATTCATCGAGGCCACCGGCATCGCCTGCCTCGGCATCCGGTTCAGCAACCGAATCGGCCTCATCAGACAGATTCACATCCTCGAGATCACCGGCATCCTCTGCGGCCGCAAAGTCTTCGCCGTCTGCATCGAAATCAGCTGCTTCACCATCGCCGCCAAGTCCAGCCGTCTCGGCAGCGGCCCGGCGACGGCGCACGGCAACCAGACTCAGGGCTGCTGCCAACACCAATGCCCCAAGCACCCCCATGCCGGCGGGACTGCCAAGGGCCGCCATGACTCGAGACAGCATGGACGGGTCATCCGTAAAGCGGGTCTCCGGCCGGGCCGGCTCAGGTCGAGCCTCCGGCTCTTCCTCGGCCCCAGCTTCGGGCTCATCGGCCACCGGGTCGTCTTCGACGGCTACCACCAGCTCATCCTCGTCTTCTTCCTCGATGACTTCCGACTCGTCTTCCTCGCGAGCCTCTGCCAGCCGCTCCTCTTCCTCAAGGGCCTCTTCCTGCTCATCAGCGAATACGGGGGTCTCCTCAAGACCCTCGTCCAGGTCTTCATCCCGGACACGCTGCTGCAGACTGGCAAGTTGTTCGTCCTTGAGCTCCACCATGCGGCGAAGCTCTTCGATCTCTTCTTCAAGTTCGCCGACCCGACCGCGCAGGGCCTCACCTTCGTCCTCCGCCATGTCACGCTCGGTGCGAACCTGGTCCAGCTCGGTTTCCAGTTCGGCCAGCCGTTCCTGCTGCTCCTCGGTACCGACCCCGACAGCCTCGGTATCCTCCTCACCCGGGGCTACCAGGCGAAGTTCGTCGCGGCGCTCACGCTCCGGGGCCTCCGCGACGCGAGTCCGCCCCTGCTGCCATTCCTCGTTTTGCCGGGCTACCTCGCGATTGGCGGTGGTCGTAGCGACCTGGCCCAGCTCGGCTCGCTCGGGGACGCGAAGGACCGCTCCCTGTCGGAGACGATTGATGTTGCCGTCAAAGGCACCGGGATTGGCTTCAAACAAAGCCACCATCATCTGATTGACGGAAACACCGTCGGGACGGAGTTGATTGGCAATGTCCCAGAGGGTCTGATTACGACGAATGGGTCCATAACGACCGCCCAATTCCACTTCCGGGGCAACCCGGCGCGGTTCCTCTCGGACTTCCTCGCTGACTTCCGGTTCAGCTTCCGCTCGCGGTTCCGGACGCGGCTCAGGGCGGGGTTCCGGGCGTCGGGGCTCTTCCTCCCGTTCCGCCACGGGACGCTCGGGCTCGGCCGCTTCGCCGGGAGCAAAATCCGGCGGATCCAGCAGCAGAGTGTATTCCCGCAGCAGGCGGCCAGCGGCCCAGCGTGCTTCCACCAGGAAAGACACGAAGGGTTCACGGACGGGCTGCTCGGTACTGACCTGGATATAGGAATCCCGGCCGTCCCGAACCAGTTCGAAGCGGATACGAGCATGAAGCGCGCCGCGATCCAGGCCGTACCGTTCGAAATGCTCCGGCGAGGCCATCCGCACCTCAAGCGCGTCCAGCTCCTCCTCGGTGGGAGAAACCAGAGCGATGCGGGCATCCAGCGGCTGATTGAGGTGGGAACGCAGCTCCACATCCCCGAGGCCGAGAGCCAGGGAAGCAGGCGCCCAGATCAGGGCGAGCAGCAGCGCCGCGTAGGCCAGTCTTGATTTCATTCTCACTCCGTCACTCCCCGTTCACTCCGGCCACCTTTTGAGATACAGCAGCGACCCGGCATTACCGGACTGCTCATGGGCATGGAGCAAAGTCCTCACCAGTTTTCTCATGATAATGGGCTAAATATAGCTCACAAATAGTCTTTTACCAAAAGCTCGGCGATCTGAACACTGTTGAGTGCCGCACCCTTGCGGACATTATCCGCCACCACCCACAGATTCAGGCCGCTCTCGTGGGAAATATCTTCGCGGATTCTGCCCACATAGACGGGATCCTGATTGGCGGCCTCGGTCACCGCGGTGGGGTAGCCGGCGGGCTCACGGCGATCCAGAACTTCCACGCCCGGCGCCTTCTCCAGCAGGCGAGTGGCCTCTTCCGCGCTCAATTTTTCCCGGGTTTCGATATGAACGGCCTCACTGTGACCGAAAAACACCGGAATCCGCACGGCGGTGGGATTCACCTGGATGGCGGGATCGAGGATCTTCTGGGTCTCCCAGACCATCTTCATTTCTTCACGGGTGTAGCCATTGTCCTGGAAGGTGTCGATATGCGGAATGGCATTGAAGGCGATCTGCTTGGGCGAAATCTTGTTCTCAATCGGCTTGCCATTGAGCAGCTTGGCGGTCTGATCGGCCAACTCTTCCATGGCGGATTTGCCGCCACCGGACACGGCCTGGTAAGTGGCCACATTGATCCGCTTGATGGTCGCCGCGTCATGAAGGGGTTTGAGCGCCACCAGCATCTGAATGGTGGAGCAGTTGGGGTTGGCGATGATGCCACGATTGCGATACTCGGCAATCTTTTCCGGGTTCACCTCCGGAACCACCAGGGGGATGTCGTCTTCCAGGCGAAACTTGGAAGTGTTGTCGATCACCACGCAACCGGCTGCCGCCGCCTTGGGGGCGAACTGGGCGGAGATATCACCACCGGCGGAAAACAGGGCGACCTGGACCTTGGAGAAATCAAACTCGGCGAGATCCTCGACCGTGATCTCCTTGCCGGCATAACGAAGCTTCTTGCCCGCGGAACGGCTGCTGGCGAGGGGGTAGACCTTCCCCGCCGGAAACTGGCGCTGTTCCAGGATGGAAAGCATGGTCTCTCCAACCGCTCCGGTGGCGCCCACGACTGCAATGTCCACTTGCTTGCTCATTAGGATCTGACTCCCGTTGTCTGAAGGTTCGATGAATGTTGCGGCCCACCACCCGGCTCTCGCCCGGTGGGCAAGCCGAGCCAGGCGACCACCAGCCCCAGGCCCGCCAGCAAGCCGGCCAGCAGAAAAACCAGAACCCCATCGGTTCCGGCCCATAGATAGCCGGCACCAAGGCTGCCCACGGCACCCCCGGCACCAAAACTCAGGCTGCTGTATAAGGCCTGGCCCCGGCCTTGAAATGGCCCCCGGAAGAAGCGGTGAATGAAATGGACGGCGACGGCGTGATAAAGGCCGAAGCTGGCCATATGCAAGAGCTGGGCCGCGATCAATACCGGCATTTTATCAATAAATAGCGCGATCAGCAGCCAGCGCAGGGCAGTCAGGCCGAGAGCCACGACCATCAGGGTGCGGGGTCCGGCGTTTGCCAGCAGACGCGGCATGATCAGAAAAACGCCAATCTCGGCAACGACCCCCAGGGCCCAGAGCGCGCCAATGACCAGCCCCTGGTAGCCGGCATCCTGCAGATAAATGGTGAAAAAGCCGTAGTAGGGCCCATGACTGGCCTTGGCCAGGAAACAGGCCAGGAACAGGGAAATGACTTCGGGCCGGCGCATTATCGCGGCGATCCCGCCCGCGCTGGGCTGGGCGCGGCGGTCCGGACGCTCGGAGACGGCCAGGGTTGAAAACCACAGCAGGACCAAAAGCGCCCAGATGACCCAGGGCAGCAGGGCCTCGCCAAACTGATCCAAAAGCGGGCCCAGTACCACCACCGACGCAATGAACCCCACCGAGCCCCATAGGCGGATACGCCCGTATCGCTCCACCCGGGTGCCCAGATGGTTGAGGGTCAGGGCCTCGAACTGGGGCAAGGCGGCATTCCAGAAGAAACTGAAAGCCAGCATGACGGCCGCAATCCAGAGGTAACTGTCACCAGCGAGGATGCCCGCGAAACAGGCGGCGGCCATGAAAGCCGCCAGACGGATGATGGCAACCCGCCGCCCGCTCTGATCCGCGATCCACCCCCAGAGATAGGGAGCAATGATCTTGGTGCCCAGGAGGATGGCCATCAGCTCGCCAATCTGCGCGGGGCTGAACTCCAGCGAGCGCAGATAAGGCCCCCAATAAGGCACCAATCCGCCGAGCACGGCGAAATAAAGCAGATAGAAGCTGGACAGTCGGGCGGCGATCATTCCCCCGGGCGTGCCGGAATCCGAGGCCCCGGGGCGTCCACATCCGCGTTCTGGGCCCGGTGCCGCAGCCAGTGGTCCATGATCACCAGCAGGAGCATGGCCTCGGCGATGGGCACTGCCCTCAGCCCCACACAGGGATCGTGCCGGCCAGTGGTCACCACTTCCACCGCCTGCCCCGCCACATCCACGCTGCGACCGGGCAGACGCAAACTGGAGGTGGGCTTGAGGGCGATGCTCACCCGCAGGTCCTGGCCGGTACTGATACCGCCCAGCACGCCGCCGGCATGATTGCTGAGAAAGCCCTCCGGGGTCATTTCATCCCGGTGCTCGGTACCCTTTTGATGGACGCAGGCGAAACCATCGCCTACCTCGACACCCTTGACGGCATTGATCCCCATCATGGCCTTGGCCACATCCGCATCCAGGCGATCGAACACCGGCTCACCCAGGCCCACCGGCATGCCGGTGGCCACCAGATTGATGCGCGCGCCCACGGAATCACCGGACTTGCGCAGACGGTGCATGTACGCCTCCAACTCCTCTACCCGCTCCGGGTCGGCGCAGAAAAAGGGGTTGTCATCCACGGCGCTCCAGTCGGCAAAGCCCAGGGGGATTTCCCCGAGCTGGGCAAGGTAGCCCCGGACCTCCACGCCCAAATGCTGGCGCAGATACTGACGGGCGATGGCGCCGGCCGCCACACGCATGACCGTCTCCCGTGCCGAGGAGCGGCCACCACCTCGATAGTCCCGCCGGCCGTATTTGTGCATATAACTGTAATCGGCATGCCCGGGGCGGAAGCGATCGGCGATGTTGCGATAGTCCTTGGGTTTCTGGTCCTGGTTCTCCACCAGCAATCCGATCGGGGTGCCAGTCGTCTTGCCCTCGAAAACCCCCGAGAGAATGCGTACCTGATCAGGCTCACGACGCTGACTGGTGTGGCGCGAGCGCCCCGTCCGACGGCGCTCCACATCGGCCTGGATCAGGGCCTCGTCCACGGCCAGCCCCGGTGGACAGCCTTCGACTATGCAGCCCAGGGCGGGGCCATGACTCTCGCCGAAGCTGCTGACACGGAAGCGCTCACCGAATCCATTACCCGGCATGGTCAATCCCTCCCCGGGCCGTCGGCGGCAATGGCGCCCAGATCGGCCGCATGAATCACGCATATCCCCTGGCCACCCCGCTCGAACAGGGGCCATTCCATGGGCAGCTCGTTGAAGCGATTGGCGAGCGCTTCGGCCGCATTGCCCACCTCGATGACCAGAATGCCCTCCGGCGAAAGATAATCGGCCGCCGAGGCGATGATACGAGCGGCAATGGCAGTGCCCTCCTCCTCGGCCCGCAGCCCCAGCACCGGCTCGCGCTGATACTCGACCGGCAGTTCGGCCATTTCCGTGTCGGGCACGTAGGGCGGATTACTGATGATCAGATCGTAGCCCTGCCTCGGCGCATCGGCGAAAAGATCGCCCTGGTGGAGCTGGACCACGGACTGCAAACCATAACGAGCGACGTTTCGGCGAGCCACGGCAAGGGCCTCGGCCGAGAGTTCGGTGGCATGAACCTCATCGACACCCAGATGCATGGCGCAGGCAATGGCAATGCAGCCACTGCCGGTACACAGATCGAGCACCCGATTGAACCCCGTGGGCGGAGCGAAGGGGCCAAAGCCCTGCTCGATCAGCTCAGCCAGCGGCGAGCGGGGAACCAGCACATCCTCGGTGACATGAAAATCCAGCCCGGCGAAGCGTGCCTGTCCGGTAAGGTAGGCGGCCGGCTTCCGGCTGCTGAGACGCTCACCGATCAATTCCACCACTTCCGCCCGCTCCGTGGGCGTCAGCCGTGCCGAGTAGAGGGCATCCGGCAGCGGCGGGGTGACCGCCAGGGCGTGAAGAACCAGCCAGATGGATTCATCGAGGGCATTGTCGGTGCCGTGACCAAAATACAGGCCGGCCCGATTGAACTCGCTGGCCGCCCAGCGGACAAAATCGGCGACGGTCTCAAGTCCGTCCGGTTCTGAGGAAAAGCGCGACACGCGTCAAGGCCTCCTGGCAGCGAAACTGGCCGCTCATCATACCACCGGGACCTGCAGTTCCCGGGCCAGTTATGGGATAATTGCAACCATGAACAGTATCAGGCAGATCCTCATCCCACTAGTCATCCTTTGCTTCGCGGCCGCCGGTGCCACGGTAGCCTGGTTGACTTCCGACAGACCCGGTCAGCAACCGGACACCGAGGCCGTGCTGCTGGAGCAGCCTCGCCTGATCCCGGAGCTGCAACTGCTCGACCATCACGGGACCTACTGGTCGCCGGAACGACTCAAGGGCCAATGGACCCTGGTTTTCTTCGGTTTCACCCATTGTCCCGACATTTGCCCCGAGACCATGGTGCAGATGAATCAGGTCCACCGCATGGTCCAGGAGAACGGGCGAGTGATGCCGCCCTCCGTGCTATTTGTCTCCGTGGACCCCGCCCGGGACACGCCCGAGCGCCTTGCCGAATACGTGCCCTATTTCAACCGCAACTTTCTGGGCGTCACCGGCGGTGAGGCAGAGGTTGTGGAGCTGGCGCGCTCAATGGGTGTGCCGGTCTCCATCCCGGATGTTGATCCCGGCGAGGATTACGAAGTAGATCATGGATCCTCTCTGACCCTGGTGGGGCCGGACGGTAATATCCAGGCCTTTTTCACCGCCCCGCATCAGCCCGATCAGATAAGCCGGGACTTTGAAGCCATCGTCCGCTATCTGGGACAGGACCTGGGTCAGCAGCACGCCCAACATCAGTAAGTACTGACTTCCAAAGGATATCCGACGATATGAGAACTCTGTTTCTGGCGCTCGGCCTGCTTACCCTTTCCCTGGCTGTGCAGGCCGCCCCCCCGGTGACTGCCGAATCGCCCTGGGTGCGCGAAGCACCACCGGGATCCTCGGTAACCGCCGCCTACCTCGACCTGGTCAACCAGGGCGACGAGACCATCACCCTGGTGAACGTTCGAAGTGAGGAATTTCGCCGCGCCGAGATCCATGAAACCATCCATGAAGATGGTCAGGCGAAAATGCGTGCGGTCGATGAAATTGCAGTGCCCGCGGAAGGCCGGGTCGAGTTGAAACCCGGTGGCAAACACCTGATGTTGCATGAGCCGCGTGAAGAGCTATCCGTCGGAGACTGGGCTCATCTGGTGCTCGAATTCGACAATGGTCAGCTGCTTGAGCTGGCCGTTCCGGTCAAGCGACGCACGGGCCGGGATGATGACGATGACCATCATGACCATCACGAACATCGGGGGCATCATTGATGCGGCAGGCGCCCCCTCCCACTCTGGGTGATTATTGCCGTGCCCTGCCACAGCATCTGCTGCCCCAGCATGCCCTGTCGCGGCTGGTCCATGCCGTCACTCGTTCCCGCCGCCCCTGGCTGCGGAAACGTCTGATCGACGGTTTTCTGAATCGCTTCCCGGTGGAGCTGTCCGAGGCCGAACGGGAGAACCCGGGCGACTACGACAGTTTCAATGACTTCTTTAGCCGTGCGCTCAAGCCCGATGCCAGACCACTGGCAAACGCCCCGGTGCTCTCCCCCGTGGATGGACGCATCAGTCAGCTGGGACAGATCAGCGCCGGACGGCTGTTCCAGGCCAAGCGGCGCTGGTATCGCTTCGAGGAGCTGCTGGGACGCTCGGGGCGACAGACGGATTTCGAGAATGGACGCTTCTGCACCATCTACCTGGCGCCCCATAACTATCACCGTATCCACATGCCAATGAGCGGCCAGTTGACCGCCCTGCGCCACCTCCCGGGGCGGCTGTTCTCGGTCAACCCGGCCACCACCCGAGTGATTCCCGGACTGTTCGCCCGTAACGAACGCGTGGTCGCGGAATTCGATACAAAGTATGGCCCCATGGCGGTGGTGATGGTGGGTGCCCTGTTGGTGGGGTCCATTGAAACCGTCTGGACAGGGGAGATCACCCCTCCCACCCGGCTGCAGGCGCGGGAGCTGCCATTGCCGCCTGCCAGTCAGCGGGCATTGGCCCAGGGCGCGGAGCTGGGCCGTTTCAACATGGGGAGCACCGTGATTCTGATGCTGCCGGAAGGGGCGCCGGCCTTTGATCGCCGCCTTTATCCCACCGCCGCCCTGCGAATGGGGCAGGCCCTGGTCCAAGGAGACTAGATCGCATGTTCAGTCTGCCGCAACTCGATTACTCCCAGCGCGAGAGTTTCTACGACGATCTCCGCCTGGCGGCAATGGGCCTGGTCGCCGGAGAAAAACAGTTGATCGCCAATTGCGCCAATCTGTCCGCCCTGATCTACCACAGCCTGCCGGACGTGAACTGGGCCGGCTTCTACCTGATGGATGACGGCGAGCTGGTGGTCGGCCCCTTTCAGGGTAAGCCGGCCTGCGTCCGGATCCGTCTGGGTGAAGGCGTCTGTGGCACGGCCGCGGAGCGGCGGGAAAGCCTCGTCGTGGACGACGTGGACGCCTTCCCGGGGCATATTGCCTGCGACAGCGCCAGCCAGTCGGAGATCGTCATTCCACTGGTCCGCGATGGCCGGCTGCTTGGGGTACTGGACATCGATTCTCCACATAGGGCACGCTTTGATGAACAGGACCGTCAGGGCCTCGAGGCCTTGATCACGGTGCTGGACTGAAGCGCCCAATTTCGGGCAGGGAGCCGCCCTTGAGCATGATCAGGAAGGAAGTCGGGGAACTCGCACTGGGGATGTACATCAGCCGGCTGGATCGTCCCTGGCTGGAGAGCCCCTTTCTGTTTCAGGGCTTTTTGCTGGAACGGCAGGAAGACCTGGATACCATCCGCGAGATCTGTCGCTTTGTCGACGTGGATCCGGAGTTGTCCCGGATCGATGTTCAGGGCCCTGTTTCCCACAAACCCTCCCCGGCCCAGCCCAAAGAAGCTGCCCAGCCTACCAGCCGCCTGAAGGACACGCGCCTTAACCCCCAGCGAATTATCGCGACCCTGGAGCAACAACGGGAAAACCGGATCCGGACCCACGATTATCTCAAGCAACTGTTCACCGATATTCGCATGGGTCACAGCGTGGATAGCGAAGAAGCCAAGGAGTTCGTTGGCACGCTGGTTGATGCCATCACCGATTACCCGGATGTAGTGGTCTGGCTAACTCAGATGAAGAACCGGGATGAGTACACCTCGCTTCATTGCCTGAATGTCTGTGTACTCACTCTGGCCTTCTGTCATCACCTGGGCTATGGCGATGAAGATTTGAAAGCCATTGGCATGGGCGCGCTATTGCATGACATCGGCAAGGCGGAGATTCCGGAGGCAGTGCTCAACAAACCGGACAGGCTGACTCCCGAGGAATGGAAGATCATGCGTCAGCATCCCGAAATCGGTTATCGCATGATGCGCGGCTCGGGCCAGATTCCAGACGTTGCCCTTGCCATCATTCGTGGCCATCATCGCCGAGTTAACGGTGCCGGCTATCCCGAAGCATTTCCACAGGACGAACTCAGTCGCCCGGTTCTCGCCGCGGCCATTGCCGATGTCTATGACGCCATGACCAGCGACCGGCCCTATCACCGCGGACTGGCCGCTGATCAGGTGCTACGTACCATGCAACGTCATGGCAAAGACACCTTCGGCCAGGACCTGATGGACGAATTCATCCGTTGCGTGGGCATCTTCCCGGTAGGCAGTGTGGTGGAACTGGTCAATGGCAGCATTGCCCTGGTTATCTCCGCGGGCCGCAGTGCCCGGCTGCTGCCCCAGGTTCTTCTGCTGCGGGATACGAAAGGTCATAAACTGGAAAAGCGCAAGTTGATGGATCTTGCCCTGGCTGCGACCCGTCAACCGGAATCCGGCTGGCAAATCCGGCGTGTGGTTGAACCGGCTCGCCACCAGATCACCCAAAGAGAGTTGATGCTCACCAACGACAGTTCAGTCGCATCCAGCTAAGGGACCTCTGATTAATTCATTCAAACAACCTCTCCCGCCGCACGCCCCGACGCCCAGGCCCACTGAAAATTATGACCGCCCAGGTGCCCCGTCACATCGACCACCTCACCAATGAAATAAAGCCCCGACACGCTGCGACATTCCATGGTTTGGGAAGACAGTTGCCGAGTATCCACCCCACCCAGGGTCACCTCGGCGGTGCGATAACCTTCCGTCCCCGAAGGCCGCAATTGCCAGGGCTGACAATAAGCGATCACATCCTCAACATCCTTGTCTGACATATCTGCCAAGCGCGGATTGCCCAGATAAAGCTCACACCAACGCTCCGCCAGGCGGCGACTCAGCCAGTTGGAGAGCAGAGATTTGAGACGCAGTCTCGGTGTCTCGCGACGAGCTTGCTTGAGAGTGTCAGCCAATGCCTGGGCGGGAAACAGATCCAGCTCCACCGCCTCTCCGGGACGCCAATAAGATGAGACCTGCAATATCGCGGGACCACTCAGGCCACGATGGGTGAACAGCAGATTTTCGCGGAAACAGGCATGTGGCCCACTTCCCCCACCTGCACAGGCTTCGACCTCGGTCGAGACGCCGGACAGATCGGACAGGTCCCGCAGCTTGCGTTCATCCAGGGTAAAGGGAACCAGGCCGGCGCGGGTTTCCAGAACAGTCAGACCGAACTGCCTGGCCAGGTCGTAGCCAAAGCCACTTGCGCCCATTTTGGGAATGGACAGCCCACCTGTGGCAATCACCAGGCTCTCGCATGAATACAGGCCCGCGGAAGTCTGGAGCCGGAACCCTTCGTCCTTGATCACTTCCAGGACCGAGATACGGGTCATGATCTCTACGACCGCCGACTGACACTCGTGAAGCAGCAAATTGACGATGTCCCGAGACTTGCGGTCGCAGAACAACTGGCCGAGCTTTTTCTCATGGTAGGGAATGCCATGTGATTCCACCAGCGCGATAAAGTCCCAGGGCGTGTAACGGCTGAGCGCAGACTTGCAGAAGTGGGGGTTATCGGACAGGAAGTTATCCGGGGTGGAAAACATATTGGTGAAATTACAGCGACCGCCACCGGACATGAGGATCTTTTTGCCAACCTTGTTGGCATGATCCAGCACAAGCACCCGCCGGCCGCGCTGGCCGGCGGTGAGTGCACACATCAGTCCGGCGGCACCGGCCCCGATGATGATGACATCATAGGCCTGGGATTGGCTCACCGGGCCAACAGTTGCCGATAATCATCCAAAAGATCGGCGATCCCTGCCTCGAACAGCTTCTCACCGGCCTCCGGCGATGCCAGGGAGGGGTCGGAACCCACCCGGCCATCCGGGTAGTTGCGACGAAAATCCACCGCATCCCTGAATCCACCCGATGGCGCCCGCCGCGGGCTCATTTCCACCTGCTTAATGGCCTCGGGATAGGCATATTGGGTCAGAGAGACTTCCGAGCAGGTAGCATGGGAACCTTCGGCATCACCGAAGAGCTCGGCGGAAAGGGCCCGAACCCGATTACCGGCGAACCAATTCCCCAGATGGAGATGAGTGCTGGTTTCACAGCCGGGTGTCTCGTGCAGACTGTAGTCAGCGTAATACTCGGCGAAAGCCGCCTGCACGGTATTGATATTGCCGCCGTGACCATTGAGAAAGTACAGGTGACGGAAACCATGACGGGCCAGGGACTGAACCACATCGTAAACCACAGCCATCAGGGTCCGAGGGCGCAGGGTCACCGAACCCGGAAAGCAGAGGTGATGCTGGGCCATGCCAATGGACAGGGTCGGCGCGACCATTATTTCCTCCCGTTCACCTGCGGCACGGGCAATCACTTCCGGACACAAGGCGTCAGTTCCCACCAGGCCATTGGGCCCATGCTGCTCGGTGGATCCGATGGGAATGATGATGCCGGTGGATGCCTCCAGATAACGCTCCACCTCAAGCCAGGAACATAACCGCAACTGCATTGCCAATTCCCCTGTCGCTGTCAAAGCCTCCATTCTATCAGGCCACCCCAGGTCCAGTCGTGCTACCTTTGCGCAAGATCAAGACCCACAAGCACAAGACTCATGAACACAGGGGAGCTGTCATCCGTGATTTCTCTTCCGGGACGCGGGCAACTGCTAAGCATAATGCTGATGACTGCCCTGCCGCTTCAAGTTACGGCCTGGGAATTCGGCGGTGACATCCGCAGCGGCTTGTACGCCAGTGAACGCCTCGACCGGCAAGGTGAACGCCAGCGTGCGGATGATTGGCGGGCCCGAATCCGCCTGTCCGCGGACCGAGACCTGGCCGGCGACTGGCGTTTTCGGATTCGGGCAGCCGGCCGCTACAGCAGTGACGACAATACTGGCGATGCCTATTTCCGGGCCTGGGCCCCCACCCGTAGCGGCATTGCCACTGGCGATACCACCATCGATACCCTGCAATGGCAGTGGCAGCCTGAACACGGGGAATGGGGCGTGTTGATCGGCCGTTTCCAGGCCCAGGCCGGCATTCCTGTCGTGCCCGGGAAGGGACTGGACCGCAAGGACAGCTCCAATGTAGGCGTAAGCTGGACCGACGGCATCGAGTTGAGCCACCCCCTACCCGGCCGTTGGCAGGGCCGAAGCCGCTTATTCTACAACCACCAGCGCGGGGCTGGCGGCGTCTATCGATTCCCCCTCGACCACCAGGACTCAGGCAGTCGCCTGGCCCTGAGCAGTGCGTTCGAATCCACTGCCGGACCCGGCCCCTTGATCCTTAGGCGAGTCACCATCACCTGGATGCCGGACAGCCTGGCCCCTGACGGCCCCCAGTCGCCACGGCGAGAGGATTACCGCAGCCTGACTGGCAGCCTGGCCACCTCCTGGCCCGTGGCCCCGTCCGGCACGCGATTGGTGGTGGCGGGAGAACTGGGCTTCACCGATGCCCGCGTGCCTACCGGGCTGCTGGACGCGGGCGACGAGGGGACCCTGGGCGGCCGCGCCTGGCAGGCCTCGGCGAACCTGTTTGATCTGGCGCCGGGCCATCTTCTGGGACTGGTCTATGGCGAGGCCGAAGGCAGCTGGCTCCATTCCGTTGATTACCGAAATAATGATGCCCTGGCGGAAATTCGCTATCAGTACCGCTTTACCCCGGCCCTGTCCTTCGAAGGCCGCTATCGTTGGCGGCGAGAATTGAAAGTGCCGGATGACAGCCCCAGACGCCGAGTGGATCAGGATATCTACCTTCGCCTAAGCGCACGTTTCTAGCTGGGAATATAACTCGTTCAGTCTGCTCTGCCCGATTAGGGCACCCGGGAGACCGAGAATGTCATTGATTCCACCTTCAGGGGAGGACCGAACTGGTGAAATATGGGCACATCGGCACCATCACGCCCGACACCCAGCACCAGACGGTCACCACCCTTGCCTTCCTGGGTGGGATCAAAGGCATGCCAGTGCTCTCCCAACCAGACCTCGAACCAGGCATGCAGGTCCATGGGCTCCAGTTCATGGAGGTAGCCACTGACAAAACGGGCGGGAATGCTCAGGGCACGACAGAGCCCGACACCGAGATGGGCCAGGTCTCTGCATACCCCGTATCCACGACTGTATACTTCCGTAGCGCTGATCAGCTCATGCCCTTCACCAGGCCGATAGGCAATTTGTTCAGAAATCCAGTCCACGATCCTCTTTACCTGCGCGTAGCCTGACGGTGCATCGCCAACGATTCGCCAGGCCAATTCATCCAGTCGGTCCGATTCGCAGTAACGGCTGGGCAGAAGATAGGGAATCACGGCATCCGGCACCTGCTCTACCGGGGTGAAGGACAGTGTCTGATCAATGGCCGGGTGCAGTGGCACTGCCACCCTGGCCATACCGTGAATTCTGCAATGCCCCGCGGGCACCATGATCCGTTGACAACGATTGCCATGGACATCCTGATACTCCCGGATAGTGACTATCGGGGACAGATGGAACTCATCCTGACTGATCCACTGATGCTCGCAGGCCCGCGGCCTCAACATCAGCAGTAGCGGTGTTTCCATGCTGGCATGGAAACGAATATCAAAATGTGATTCCAGATCGACTCTGCCAATCATTGGGTCTTGCTTTCTTCCGCCGCCGCCATCAACAGAGCGGAAACTTCGGAGCCCAGGTAGTCTTCCAGCGTTTGCTGCCAGAAATCCGATTGCAGCAAACCACCATGTGCGTTCTGAAAGTATTCTTCCATCAATGCCTCCCAGTCGCTGCCATGGGGCATGATGACGCCAAAGGCCTCACCAGGGTCATCACCGACCGGGTGGCGGCGCAGAGGCATGCCTTCCTCTCTGGCCCGAACAAAGTTGTAGGCATCAATCCAGGCAAAATGGCCACCTTCAGCCACTCGCTCCAGAATCTCGTCATTGGATTCGGCCAGATCGATGGCCAGGTCCGGCATGGACCGCTCTTTCAGGCGTTCCAGTCTTTCCTCATGAAGCGTCCCCGCGAAGCCCAGGCCCCGTAGGTCGGAGAAGACTTGATCACTGTTAGCCATCTCCGACAGTTCAGAGACTTCATCCACGGTAATCAGAACCGCCACGTTATAGACGTAGGGGGGTGAAAAGGCCAGCTCCTCTCGTCGTTCCTCGGTGATGGTGACATTACCAATACCAAAGACACCTTCTTCGCTATTCACCACCCGACGATAGAAGCGGCTCCAGTCCTGCTCTTCCTCAAATTCAATACCGAGCCTCACATCATGGGTTTCACCCACCCAGCGGACAAAATCACGCATCAAGGTAACGGTGACACCGGAAAGCTGCCCCTCCTCGTCTTCACCCCGCCAGGCCCAACCCCGGGCAGGGACGTAGAGCACCCGTATCTCTCCCTGCCCCTCTTGGCTGATCGACTGCCAGGACCCGCCATGCGCCACAGCATCACCATCAGCGCCCCGCTCATCGGTTTGACAGGCCCCGAGAGCGAGGGTCAGCAGAAGGATCGACAGCAATCTGAACATGGACATTCTCCTTCGATAAGACTCGGATAGATTCATTGGCGAGACCACCTGGCACAGCGGCTCTTTTGATCAGGGGTGATCATTGATCAGGCTGGCGCAAATCAGGCATTCTCTCACCCTCCGGGATAAACACCAGCGCCAGGCCATTGTTGCAATAGCGCAGGCCGGTAGGGGGTGGGCCGTCGGGGAAGACATGCCCCTGATGGCCGCCGCAGCGAATGCAATGATATTCAGTACGCGGCATGGTGAGCTTGAAATCCTCGCGAGTGCCAATCCGCCCCGGCAGAGACTCAAAAAAGCTCGGCCAGCCCGAGCCGCTGTCATACTTCATGCCGGCATCAAATAATGGCAAGTAACAGGCGGCACAGATGAAGGTACCAGGGCGAGTCTCATGATTCAGCTCGCTGCTGCCCGGGCGCTCGGTCGCTTCACCGAATAACACCTTATATGCCGGGGTATCCAGCAATGGTTTCCACCGTTCGCTATCAACGCCCAATGGCTTGATTGATTCACTCATTTGCTACCTCTAGGCACGGTCCCAGGGGAAGGCTGTCACCGGCCCGATGCCGTCACAGCCCAGTACCAGGGCAATCAGCCGATCCAGACCGAGAGCGACGCCGGCACAGTCGGGGAGCCCGGCCTCCAGGGCAGAAATCAACTGCGGGTCCCAGGGCACCGGCGGCAACCCCTGGCCCTGGCGCTCTTCCGTCTCGACCCGGAAACGCCTCAATTGCTCCTCCGGATCACTCAACTCATGAAAGCCGTTGGCAATCTCGACCCCGCCCAGCACCACTTCAAATCGGGCCGCCGTCGGTGGTGAACCCGGATGCACCCTGGCCAAGGCGGCCTGGTCAGCTGGAAACTCCGTCACCACGGCAGGACGGCCATGGCCCAGGGCGGGGTATACCTTCAGGCTGCCCAGCAAATCCAGCCAGTCGTTCCGCCCCCAATCCAAGGGGCCGCCGGTGCCGGTCACGCGTATGGCTGCCTCGGCAATCGCCCCGGTCTCGTCTTCGAAGGGATCGACTCCGGCATGACGCCGATAGGCCTCACGATAGCTGATTACCGCCGGCTCTGACTCCAGATTTGCCAGTGGCCCCTCGGCTTCCCTGGCCAGTTCGGCAACCAGCTCACAGACTTCCATGGCCAAAGCCTGCTCTTCCATGCCCAGACGGTACCACTCAAGCAAGGTGAACTCGGGATTGTGCCAGCGGCCCTGCTCCCCATCGCGAAATACAGGACAGATCTGATAGATATCACCGCTGCCACTGGCGAGCAGGCGCTTCATGGGGAATTCCGGGGAGGTATGCAGCCAGCGTCTGCCATCGCCGGCCTCGGCCGGGATCGAGGGAATGGCCGGGTCGGGGATGCCCCAGCGTGACAGCAGCGGCGTATTCACTTCCAGGACCCCGCGCCGGTCGAAGAAGGCGCGGACCTGCCGGAGCAACCGCGCCCGTTGCCGGAGGCTCTCCATCGCGGCAACGGGTCGCCAGGCTGCGGAAGGCTTTCGGCTCAAGACTCAGTCCTTGACGCGAGAGACATATTCACCTTTGCGGGTATCGACCTTGATCACCTCGCCTTCGTCAATGAACAAGGGAACGCGAACCACGGCTCCGGTCTCCAGCGTGGCAGGCTTGCCGCCCCCACCCGAGGTATCACCGCGGACACCGGGATCAGTCTCCACGATCTTGAGCTCGGTAAACGGTGGCGGCTCCACGGACAGGGGATCCCCCTGGTAGAGAGTGACCTTGCAAACGTCCTGTTCACGGATCCACTTGGCAGTCTCCCCCATGGCCGCCGGAGAGGCCTGGTGCTGCTCGAAGGTATCGGGCACCATGAAGTAGTAGAATTCACCATCCGTGTACAGATACTGCATGTCCATCTCGAAGACATCGGCAGCTTCAACGGATTCACCGGACTTGAAAGTCCGATCGATTACCCGGCCGGTTTTGAGGTTACGAACCTTGACCCGATTGAAGGCCTGGCCCTTGCCGGGCTTGACGAACTCGTTTTCCAGAATATTGTAGGGCTCGCCGTCAAGCATGATCTTGAGCCCGCCCTTGAATTCGTTGGTGCTATAAGTGGCCATTGAAAAACCCCATTTAAGATTCCGGTGCAAAATTGCAGAATGGGCCCCTGCCCACGAAGGGGCCCCGGCCCGGCCGGGAACCCGATAATCCAGCGTCCCCTGGAGACAAAGCCCAGTATGATACCTGCTCACTCCGCACCCCGTCAGCCCGCCGGGCAATCCAGGCCGTCAGAACAGGCGAGCGAGGCAGATTGGCACCGACTCCTGGCTCAAGGTTATCGCGAGGTGGGTGCCCTCTTGCAGGACCTGTCCCTGAGCGCCGAGGAGCTGGCCGAGCCGGTGGATCCCGCCACCCCTTTCCCGCTAAGGGTCCCTCGCGGCTATGTTGCCCGCATGCGACCCGGTGACCCGACCGACCCCCTGTTGCGGCAGGTACTGCCACTGGATAGGGAAAACGATGCGGTTCCCGGCTACGTCAATGATCCGGTTGGGGATCTGGACAGTCGCCAGAGCGCGGGCGTCCTGCACAAGTATCCGGGGCGGGCATTGCTGGTCACCACCGGTGCCTGCGCCATCCACTGCCGTTACTGTTTCCGGCGTCATTTTCCCTATGGCGAGGAAAATGCCGGCCGCAAGCGGTGGCGGAACAGCCTGGAGGCGGTGGCCGCCGATGACAGCATCCGGGAAGTGATCCTGAGCGGTGGCGACCCCCTCAGCCTGGATAACGACAAACTCCGCCCCCTCATCGAAGGCCTGGGCAAGATAGCCCACGTGGAGCGTCTGCGCATCCATACCCGCTTGCCGGTGGTGCTGCCGGAAAGGATCGATCCAGAGCTGGTGGCGTTACTGACAGCATTTCCCGGGCCAGTGTGCCTGGTCATTCACGCCAACCATGCCCAGGAGCTGGATGAGAGCGTGGCCCGAGCCCTCGGCCCCTTGCGCGAGGCCGGTGTTCTGCTGCTCAACCAGGCGGTTCTACTCAAGGGCGTCAATGACAGCGTCAGCGCTCAAGAGGATCTGTCGGCGCGACTGACCGCGCTCGCTGTGGCACCCTATTACCTGCATCAGTTGGATCCCGTGGCCGGCGCGGCCCATTTTCAGGTTTCCGATCACCGCGCCCGGACCATCATTGACGAACTGCGCCGCTTGGCTCCCGGTTACATGGTTCCCCGATTGGTACAGGAAATTCCGGGCGACCAGGCCAAGCGGCCGCTGTAATGAAATCACTATTATCGAGGGGGCTCGTTTACACTGGAAAATCGAGCACGATTCCGTTACAAGTGTCGAGTTGGAGTCGGTCTTTCAGGGACAGGAAAGCTTGCCCCCGACCCGCCCGCGCCTTTTCGAACACGCTAACAGTCAGGATCCGACCCTAAATGAAACGAAGCTATCTACCAGCCATTGTTCTGACCCAGTCACAGGACGACGCGGAAGTCCTAAACCGGCTGCTGCGCAATGCAGGCCACGCGGTTCGCCCCAAGTGGATCAGCCGTTTCGAGGATCTGGAAAAGGAGCTGCGGGCAGAGGAGCCGGACCTGATCGTTTCCTACACCAAGGGTGCCGGCGCCGGCCTGTCCAAGGTGATCGAGCTGCGGGACAAACATGCCCCCCTGGTTCCCGTCATTGCCATCAGTGAAGAAGCCAGCGAGGAAGCGGTCGCCAAGGCCATCCAGACCGGGGCCCGTGACCTGGTTTCCCTGGACAAGACGGAACGCCTGGTGGCGGTGGTCTCGCGGGAGCTGGAGGTACTGGGCCAGGCCCGGGCCCTGCATGAAGCCCGCAAGCAACTCCGCGAGTATGAAGAACGCTTCGAGGGCATTCTGGAAGACTCGGCCGATGCCCTGGCGTATATCCAGGAGGGTATCCACGTCAGTGCCAACCCGGCCTACATCGAACTGTTCGGCTATGAGGATGCCGATGATGTGGAAGGCATGCCGGTCATGGACTTCTTCAGCAAGGAGTCTCAGGCCGACATTCGCAAGATCCTGAAGCAGACCCTCAAGGGCAAGCCACCCACGGAAGCGCTGACGCTCAAGGGCCGTAAAGCCGATGGCGGCGAAGTGGAGCTGACCGTGGAAGTACGCGGCCTTGAGATGGATGGCGAACCGGCCGTCGAGCTGGCCATTCGCAGCGAAGGCGGTGACCCGGAAGCCTACGAACGACAACTGGCAGAACTGGAACGCCGGGATTCCCTCACCGGCCTGTTCAATCGCAATTACTTCAACCAGATTCTGACTCAGCGTTTTGAGAGCCGACAGGATGATGACAAGGCCCGGACCTTGCTGGTGGTCCAGCCGGACAAATTCGATTCCGTGCGGGAGCGCATTGGTGTCGTGGCCTCCGATGATGTGCTGAAGGGGCTGGCCGAGATCATCCGAAACCACGCTGAAGACGGTGATTTCCCGGCACGCCTGGAGAATGCCAGCTTCGCCGTCATGCTGGAACGGGGAAATCTAGCGGCGGTAAAAAGCTGGGCCGAGTCTCTCAACCAGGCCATCGCCAAGCATGTCTTCGAGGCAGGTGGCCAATCCACCGCCATGACGGCCACCATCGGCATCAGCGAGATGTCGGAGCTGATCGAAACCGCAGATGGGCTATTAAGCACGGCCCTGGAAGCAGTGGCCCAGGGCGGCAAGGCCGGCGGCGGCAAAGTTATCGTCTATGAGCCACCGGAAACCGATGCCGAAGGGCAGCTCTCGGATCATGCCTGGGCCAAGCGCATCCGTGCCGGCGTGGAGCAGGACCTGTTCCAGCTGGTTTACCAGCCCATTGCGGACCTTACCGGTGGTGATTCGGACCTCTCCGATATTCTGGTCCAACTCAGGGACGAAGAAGGCGAGGAATTCCAGGCCCATGATTTCATGCCGGCTGCCGAACGACAGCGGCTGGTTGGTCTTGTGGATCATTGGGTGATTGATCACTCGCTCAAGGTGCTCAAGGAAAGAATGGAAAAGGGCCAGCCCGGCCGCTTCTTCCTGAGAGTTTCACACCAGACTCTCGCCGACCCGAAGCTGGTGAAATGGATACTGGGCAAGGTCAAGCAGTCTGATACCCTCGCCAAGCATGTGGTCTTTGAAATCTCGGAGCATTCTCTGGACAAGCGCCTCAAGGAAGGCAAGGCCTTTGCCGCAGAGGCTCGCGACCTGGGCTGCGGCGTGGCCGTTGAGCATTTCGGGATCGGCCTCAACTCCATGCAGACTCTGAGTCACATGGACATGGACTTTCTAAAGATCGACGGCTCATTCATGCAGGGCATCGATAGCGACGATGCCAAGCGGGAACAAGTCGAGCAATTCATTGCCGCGGCCAAGGAGCGGGACATCACGACCGTTGCCGAACGAGTGGAAGACGCCAACACCATGGCGGTCCTTTTCCAACTGGGTGTCGCCTACATTCAGGGCAACTACGTTCAGGAACCGGAAGTGGTAATGGAAGAACAGGAATAAGCCCGGGCATTCGGCCTGGGCGCGACGCGGGGGCTTCCATGCCCCCAAGCCGCTTTCTCGAAACGCAGCCTGGCGCTGCGTTTTCTTTTTTACCGAAGCCGCTGAAGTGCCTCGATGCGCTCCTCAATGGGCGGATGACTCATGAACAATCTCTTCAGACCCTGACCGGGCCGCCCGAAGATACCAAAGGCTGCCATCTGGTCGGGCAGTTCTTCGTTGCGCGGATTGGCCAGCCGCTTGAGAGCGCTGATCATCTTCTCCCGCCCCGCCAGGCGAGCACCCCCTTCGTCGGCCCGGAACTCCCGGTAGCGGGAGAACCACATCACGATGGTGCTGGCGAGGATGCCCAATACAATCTGGGCAATGATGGCCGTGATGAAATAACCCGGGCCATGACCGTGCTGGGTCTTGAACACCGCCCGATCCACCACATGGCCGACGATGCGGGAAAGGAAGATCACGAAGGTGTTCACCACCCCCTGCACCAGGGCCAGGGTCACCATGTCGCCATTGGCCACATGGCTGACCTCATGGCCCAACACGGCCTCCACTTCATCCCGGCTCATGTTGCGCAACAGGCCCACACTCACAGCCACCAGGGCCTTGTTCTTGTTCATGCCGGTGGCAAAGGCATTCATTTCCCCACCGGGATAAATGGCGACTTCCGGGGTGGCAATATTGCACTGCCGGGCCTGGTTTTCCACCACCCGCAGTAGCCAGGCTTCGGTTTCATTGCGGGGCTGGGTGATGACCTGGGCACCGGTCATCTTCTTGGCAGTCCACTTGGACATGGCCAGGGAAATGAAAGAGCCACCCATCCCGAGAATGAAGGAAAAAATCAGCAGGGCCTGGAAATTGATCGCACCCTGCTCGTCCAGGTAGCGATCCACACCAAGGATGGAGGCCACCACGAACAGCACAGCCAGGATGGCCAGGTTGGTAATCAGAAACAGACCGACTCGCTTCATTGTTGGCAACACTCCGTTTGAGTTTCACTGCCGAAAAATATGGGGACCGACCTTCGCCTTATCAAGAAGGATGGACCATGGAGGCGCAGGAAGGTTCTGGAAGGGGGCTGGCGATGGCACGACTGGGCCTTCCCTGGCCCAGCTTTCTCTGCAATGGCGGTCTTACTTGGCCGGCAGACGCGCCTGGGGCACCAGGGCATCCACCTTGCGCCAGCCCTGGGGCAGTTTGTAGCCACGACGGCCTCGCTCGCCCACGTATTCATCCAGCTCCGACGGAGTAAGGCGCTTGTAGCGCTGACCACTGAACAGGACCAAGGTGTCGGCCTCGTCAAAGGCGGTGGCAGCCACCACCCGCTCCTCGCCAGTCTTGAGCTTCTTAGGCGGGATACCCATGAGCTTGTTGCCCTTGCCCCGGGTCAGCTCCGGCAGCTCTTCCAGCGGGAAGGTGAGGAAATGGCCCTCGCTGCCGGCCACGGCAATCCAGTCGTGGGCCGGATCCACTACCGGGGTGGGCGGTAACACCCTGGCACCCTTGGGCACGGTGAGGACGGCCTTGCCCTTGCGATTACGGGAATACATCTCGCCCAGACGGCAAACAAAACCGTGCCCCTGGTCCGTGCACAGCAGCCAGCGATCATCCTCATTTCCGATCATCACCCCGGCAAAGGTGGCACCATCCGGCGGATTGACCCGGGCCGACAGGGGCTCACCCTGTCCCCGCGCCGATGGCAGCGTATGGGCCGGCACGGTATAGGTACGACCGGTGCTGTCCATGAACACGGCCAACTGGTTGCTTCGACCCTGAGCCGAGGCCTGATAACCATCGCCGGATTTGTAGTTCAGCCCCTCCGGGTCGACTTCATGTCCCTTGGCCGCCCTGGCCAGACCCCGCTGTGACAGGACCACGGTAACCGGCTCGGAGGGCACCAGTTCGGTTTCATCCAGGGGCTTGGCGGCACCCCGGCTGACGATGGGCGAACGACGCTCATCACCAAAGCGCTCGGCGTCGGCCAGGATCTCCTTCTTGATCAGGGTCTTGAGTCGCTGCCTGGACCCCAGGGTCTTCTCGAGCTGCTTGCGCTCTGCTTCCAGTTCGTCCTGCTCACCCCGAATCTTCATCTCCTCAAGCCTGGCCAGGTGACGCAGCTTGAGTTCCAGGATGGCTTCGGCCTGCTCATCGGAGAGACCAAAACGCTTCATCAACACCGGCTTGGGCTTGTCCTCCTCGCGAATGATCTGGATCACCTCATCAATGTTGAGATAAGCAATCAGCAGACCTTCAAGCACATGCAGGCGGGAGGTCACCTTGTCGAGGCGGAACTGCAGACGCCGGGTGACGGTGTCCATGCGGAACTGCAGCCACTCGGACAGCATCTCCTTGAGATTACGTACACGCGGCCGTCCATCCAGGCCAATCACATTCAGATTGACGCGGTAGTTGCGCTCAAGATCGGTGGTGGCAAACAGATGGTTCATCAGCTTTTCGGCTTCCACCCGGTTGGAGCGGGGAACGACCACCAGGCGCACCGGGTTCTCGTGATCCGACTCATCCCGCAAATCCGCCACCAGGGGCAGTTTCTTCTGCCGCATCTGCTCGGCGATCTGCTCCAGCACCTTGCTGCCGGAGGTGTGGTGCGGCAGGCCGGTGATGACAATCTCGCCCTCTTCCTTCTTCCAGGCCGCCCGCATGCGAATACTGCCGTTGCCGGTTTCATAGACCTTGCGGATATCCTCCCGCGAGGTAATGATCTCGGCCTCGGTGGGATAGTCCGGGCCCTGGACGTACTCGCACAGCTCTTCCAGCGAAGTGCGACTGTTCTCCAGCAGACGCACGCAGGCAGTGGCCACTTCCCGCAGATTGTGTGGGGGAATATCGGTGGCCATGCCGACGGCAATACCGGTGGTGCCATTGAGTAGCACATTGGGCAATCGGGCCGGCAGAACCTCGGGCTCGCTCATGGTGCCGTCAAAGTTCGGCCCCCAATCCACCGTGCCCTGCCCCAACTCGGACAGCAGGACGCCGGCATAGGGCGCCAGACGGGCTTCGGTATAACGCATGGCGGCGAAGGATTTGGGATCGTCGGGTGAACCCCAGTTGCCCTGCCCGTCCACCAGGGGATAACGGTAGCCGAAGGGCTGGGCCATGATCACCATGGCCTCGTAACAGGCCGAGTCACCATGGGGATGGTATTTGCCCAGCACATCGCCAATGGTGCGCGCGGATTTCTTGGGCTTGGCGGCGGCGCTCAGGCCCAGTTCGGACATGGCGTAGATGATGCGGCGCTGAACCGGCTTCAGGCCATCACCGATATGCGGCAGTGCACGGTCCAGGACCACATACATGGAGTAGTCCAGATAGGCCTTCTCGGTAAAGTCCTTCAGCGCCTGGCGTTCCCAGTTGGCCTCACCATTGCTCACGGTTTCGGTCATTTCCTGTCCTCGGAAGATTTATTTTCGAGACTTGTTCGTGTAAATGGGCTTTGGTGGCTTCGAGCCGGTGGCTTACGCTGGCGCCGGCTGTCCTCGAAGTCCTCATGGGCCGATAGAGCGGCCATGGTCCAGAACTGTCCGTGGCGCGAGGTGGCGTAGCAGGGGCGGGGAGGCTTTTCCAGGATTGTGGGCGACAGGACGTCGCCCACAAAGCCTACAGGGACGTATCCACGGCGTTCCTGGAAAAGCCTCCCCGCCCCTGCGTCAGCCACCGACTCGAAGCCACCAGACGTCGACCGCCGAAACAGCCGCCCAAGCATCATTCAAAGTATCTCGGTATCAGCCAGATTCCCCTTGGATTCTAGCCAGTTGCGCCGATCCGGAGAGCGCTTGCGCGAGAGCAGCATGTCCATGATGCGATAGGTGTCGTCGCCATCGCTGATGGTGAGCTGCACCAGGCGCCGGGTTTCCGGCGCGATGGTCGTCTCGCGAAGCTGCACGGGCGACATTTCACCCAGGCCCTTGAAGCGGGTCACCGCCACCTTGCCCTTGAGCTTTTCCGCCTCGATGCGATCCAGCACCCCCTGCTTCTCCGCCTCGTCCAGGGCGTAGAAGACCTGCTTGCCCACATCGATCCGGTACAGCGGCGGCATGGCCACGAAGACATGGCCCTGGGCCACCAGCGGGCGGAAATGGCGCAGGAACAGGGCACATAGCAGAGTGGCGATATGCAGGCCGTCGGAGTCGGCATCGGCCAGGATGCAGAGTTTCTGGTAACGCAGGCCCTTGAGATCATCCGAGCCCGGGTCGACCCCGAGGGCGATGGAGATGTCATGGACCTCCTGGGACCCCAGGACCTGGGCCGGATCCACTTCCCAGGTATTCATGATCTTGCCGCGCAGCGGCATGACCGCCTGGAACTCCCGGTCCCGGGCCTGCTTGGCAGAGCCGCCGGCCGAGTCGCCTTCCACCAGGAACAGTTCGGTCCGTTCCGGATCCTGGGCCGTGCAGTCTGCCAGCTTGCCGGGCAGGGCCGGGCCCTGAACCACACGCTTGCGAACCACCTTGCGGCTAGCCTTCAGCCGTTTCTGGGCATTGCTGATGGCCAACTGAACAATCTTGTCACCGGCATCGGAATGCTGGTTCAACCACAGGGAGAAGGCATCCTTGACCACGCCGGAGACAAAGGGGGCACATTCCCGGGAGCTGAGGCGTTCCTTGGTCTGGCCGGAGAACTGCGGATCGTGCAGTTTCACCGACAAGACATAGACACAGTTCTCCCAGACGTCTTCCGGGGTGATACGCAGCCCCCGCGGCAAAAGGTTGCGAAACTCGGCGAATTCGCGAATGGCCTCGGTCAGACCCTGGCGAAGACCATTGACGTGGGTTCCACCCTGGATCGTGGGGATGAGATTGACGTAGCTCTCGTTAACCGGCTCGCCGCCATCGGGCAGCCAGGCCACGGCCCACTCGGCGGCTTCATTGCGGGCCTCGATCTTGCCATCGAAGGTGTCAGCCGGCAGCACTTCCTGGCCCTGCTGGCGCTCCACCAGGTAATCGGCCACCCCGCCCTGGTAGCACCATTCCTCGGTGTCCTCGCCGGGGTGGTCGAAGCGGACCACCAGGCCGGGGCAAAGGACGGCCTTGGCCCTGAGGGCATGACGCAGGCGGGGAATGGAAAACTTGGCGGAATCGAAGAAGCTTGTGTCCGGCCAAAAGCGCAGGGTGGTACCGCGATTGCGCTGGCCCACCTTGCCGGCCTTTTTCAGCTTTTCCACCCGCTTGCCGTTTTCAAAGGCAATGGTCCACAGGTGGCCGTCGCGCTTGATCTCCACTTCCAGGCGCTTGGACAGGGCATTGACCACCGAGACCCCCACGCCGTGCAGGCCACCACTGAACTGATAGTTCTTGTCGGAGAACTTGCCGCCGGCGTGCAGGCGGGTCAGGATCAATTCCACCCCGGGCACCTTCTCCTTGGGGTGAATATCCACCGGCATGCCACGCCCATCGTCACGGACTTCCAGGGAGCCATCCTTGTTCAGGATCACATGGATCAGCTTGGCATGGCCGGCGATGGCCTCGTCCACGCTGTTATCAATGACTTCCTGGGCCAGGTGGTTGGGGCGCGTGGTGTCGGTATACATGCCCGGCCGCTTGCGGACGGGCTCGAGGCCGGTGAGAACCTCGATACTGGCGGCGTCGTAGGTCTGGTTCATGGGACCTCAGTGTTCCAACGTGGCGATTGGCCGGATTCTAAACGAGGGCCCGGCTCGACAACAGGGCTTGACGGGAAGGCTTTTCCCGGCTCTCGCCGTTCACTTTCAATTGGGATCCGCGACCGAACGCTTTTGAAGGGGCCCAGCAAATGAGTCATGACGTAGCCAAGGGGTGGATCCGGCGTATCGAGTTCCATCAATAAAACACAGGCCCTGCCCACCGAAAGGGCAGGACCTGCATCAACGAGACTCAGTCGCCGTGGACATCTTCACCCGGCGATCCGGTGAACAGGCCTGACAGTCGCTCCAGCTCGTTGACATCCAGTTGGCCAACAGCGCGCTGCAGGCGAAGGGTATCCAGCAGGTAGGCATAGCGAACCTGGCTGAGCTCTGCGCGGGCATTAGCCAGCTCCCGGCGGGCATTGAGCAGGTCCACAGTGCTGCGACTGCCCACTTCCACGCCGACTTCCGTGGCCTCCACCGCGGTTTCCCCTGACCTCACGGCCTGCCGCAGGGCACTGACCCGGGCGACCCCGGAACGAATCCCCAGGAAGGAATCCCGCGTCTCGCGCCGAACTTCCCGGGTCGCCAGTTTGACGCCGGACCAGGCCTCCCGCTCGGCAGCCCGCGCCTCACGGATCCGGGACGTGTTTTCTCCGCCCGTGAACAGGGGCACGTTCAGCTGCAACTGAATGTTGTCATCAACGGTATCCCGATTGACGAAGGGGTTATCGTCACTGCTGGTATCCACCCAGCGCCGGCTGGCTACCAGATCCAGGGTGGGATAACGCCCTCCCCTGGCCTGCCGGACGCGTTGCTGGGAGGCCTCGGCCACGAACTCCGTGGCCTTGAGTTCCGGGTTGGTCTCCAGGGCTCGCGACACCCAGAAATCGATGTCCTCGGGATCCGGCAGGCGCGGCTCCACTTCCCGCACCGGCGGTTTCACGTCCCGGATGTAGCGCCCGGTGAGCTCCAGGAGGGCTTCCCGGGCCACCTCCACCTCCCGCTCGGCGGCGATTTCATCGGACAGCGCCCGGTCATGAGCCGCCCGGGCCTCTTCCACATCCGTGCGCGAGGCAGTGCCAACCTCACGAGCAAACTCGGCCCGCTCCTTTTCCATCTCGAAGGCTTCCCGGGTGGTACGCCGAGTGTCCAGGGTGTCCTTGGCCGCCAGCAGATCGAAATAGGCACCGGCGGTGCGAATCAGCAGGTCCTGCAGGGCGCCTTCATACTCTGACTCGGCCTGTGCCACCCGGGCATCGGCCTCGCTTAGACCTACCCAGCGATCCCAGCGAAACAGGGTTTGACGCACTTCGATGCCATAGCTGGTGGAATCCACGGTGGTCTCAATATCCTGCAGGCCAAGATTCCCCTGGGCATCAAACCCGATCTGCTCACCATCCTGCCGTGATTGCTCCACCGCGGCAGTCAGTGACACCGACGGCAACAAGGCTGCGCGAGCCTGGGGCCTGGCCTCCCTGGCCTGGTCCAGACGTGCCCGAGCCTGGGCAATGCGTGGATCGTTGTCCACGGCCAGCTGATAGACCGCCATCAAGCCAGGTGTCTCATCATTGCCATTATCGGCGGCCAACCCTGGGCCCGTCGGCAGGGCTACCAGCAATGACAGCGTCACCGTGATCAAGCCTTTCCCTAGAACGCTCATTTCTCAATCCCCCATCAAGAGGTGGACAGATCCGGCTGGGCACGCTTGCGAGCAAGCCGGTTCTCCACAAGTGAGTAGGCGCTGGGAATCACGACCAGCGTCAGCAGGGTGGAAGCCATCATGCCGAAGATGATGGAGACACCCATGGCGGTATTTCCCTGAGCACCCGGCCCTGTATCCAGAGCTGCCGGCACCATGGCCAGAATCAGAGTCAGCGAAGTCATCAATACGGGCCGAAGACGAATGGGGCAGGCTTCCTGCAAGGCCTCATCCACACTCATGTTCCGTTTATCCCTGAACTGGTTGGTCAGATCGATGAGAAGAATCGAGTTCTTGGTCACCACGCCGATCAGCAGCACCATCCCGATCATGGAATAGATATTGAGGCTTTGTCCGGTGATGAACAGCCCAATAAAGGCCCCAGTGATTGCCAACGGCATGGCCAGCATGACGATGACCGGCTGAATGAATGAGTTGAACTGGCTGCCCAGCACCATGTAAACCAGAATAATGGCCACCGCAAAGACAAACAGGATGGCCGTGATGGTGCGCTGGAATTCTCGAGCCTGGCCGATAATGGAGACGTTGTATCCCAATGGCAGGGCCTCTGCCGCCAAGGCATCCACTTTCTCCACTGCCTCGCCCAATGGAACTTCAGGATCCACATAGAAGGCGGCACCATACTCGAGATTGAAACGGGTAATGACAGCCGGACCCACGTCCTCCTCGAGGCTGGCGAGTTCATCCAGTCTCACCAGACCGCCATCGCCGGTTCTCAGCTGAATGCGCTCGATGTCCTCGATGACCCGGAACTGATCTTCCCGGCCTTTCAGACGAACGTCATAGCGTTCACCACCACCAAAGTCGTCGTCATAACGGGCCACATCGATGCCACCGACCAGAACATTCACCGCCCGGGCAACGTCAAAGGTGCTGATCCCCAGCTGCCTGGCCTTGTCACGATCCACATCAAGACGCAGTTCTGGCTGGTCCAGGCGAAGATCCAGATCCACCCGACCCATCCCCGGTTCATCGTTCAGTCGATTCTCGAAATCCCGAGCCAGTCTGGCGACCTCGTCCATATCCGGACCCTGAAGGAAAAACTGCAGGGGTTCGCCACGCTGGCCACCAATCAGGCTTGGGGGCGCTGCAAAGGCACGAACACCGGCCAGGTCCTGAAACTCTGCCGAAACTCGAGCCATGACCTCCTGCTGGCTGGCCTCCCGATCGGCGTAGTCCTTCAGGCGTACGAAGAGAATCCCCTGGTTGACCTGCCCCTGGCCCTGACCCAGACCAATGGCAGCAAAGAAGCGATCAACCTCGGGCTGTTCAGCGATGATGGCTTCGATCTCACGCAGCTTCTGATCACTGTAGTTGATGCTGGACCCCAGGGGGACGCGGTAACTGACCACGAACTGCCCCTCGTCTTCTTCGGGCGCGAATTCGCCCCCCAGGCTGCCGGCCAGATAGAAGGCCGGGATCACCAGCCCCAAAGCCAGCAGCAGCACCATGCCCCGATGCCTCAACGCCCGTTCCAAAAGCCCCCGATAAAAGCGATCCATGGCCCGGAAACCGTTCTCCAGCACCCAATAGGTCTTGCCGTGGGCCTTGGGCACATGAAGGAAACGGGAACACAACATGGGTATGAGCGTCAGCGCCACGAAGGTGGAAGCAATGATCCCGAAGACCACCACCACGGCAAATGACTCGAAGAACCGACCGATGATCCCCTCCATGAAGATCACCGGACCAAAGATGGATATCAGAGACAGGGACGAGGCAATGATGGCAAAGAAGACCTGATTCGAGCCTTCCACTGCTGCCACCACGGCATCTTCATTGCCCTCTTCCCGGTGTCGGTACACGTTTTCCAGCACCACAATGGCATCATCCACCACCACCCCGATCAGGAGCAGGATGGCCAGCATGGTCATGGAATTGAGCGTATAGCCGAAGAAGTAGATCACCGCCACCACGGCCAGCAGAGAGACCGGTATGGAGGCGGCAATGATCAGGGTGGAGCGCATGCTCTTGAGAAAGACCCACATCACCAGGGCTGCCAGAAGCACGGCGATAATCAAGGTCCTTTCAAGATTGTCGATCAGGCTATTGATAAAGATGGATTGGTCGGAGGAAACCGTTAGCGTCATCCCAGGGGGTAGCTGGGGACGGATTTCCTCATCCACTCGCTTGCGAATCTCATTGACGATTTCCACGGTATTGGTGCCGGCAATCTTGACCACACCAATGCCAATCGTGGGTTCCTGATTGAATCGCGCCAGACGGCGGTAGTCTTCCAGGCCATCCACCACTTCGGCCACATCACCGAGCCGGACCAGATGGCCGTCACGCTCGGCGAGAATCATCTGCTCCAACTCTCGTGGATCGTCGTATTCCAGATCCAGCTTGATCAGATGTTCCCGCTGATCTCCCACCAGGAAACCACCCGGCAACTGAAAGTGTTCCGCCTGAAAGATGTCGATGACATCGTTGACGGTCAAGCGCTCGGCAGCCAGGGCAATCATATCCAGCTCCACCCGGATATTACGCTCCCGGCCACCGCCGATAATCACATCACCCACGCCCGACACGGTTTCCAGGCGGCGGCGGATATTGTTGTCCGCATAATCGGATAACTGCTGCAGCGTCCGATCACCCTGGAGTGACAGCCACATGATGGGGCTTGCATCCGCCTCCACCTTGCTGATGATGGGGTCTTCTGCGTCCGCCGGAAGCTGATTGACCACTTCGCGAACCTTGGCCTGGACCTCATTGAAGGCCACGTCAATATCCACGTCCAGGTCAAAGGTGATGGTGACGGCCGAGGTACTGGGCGATGAAGTGGATTGAAGGTCATCAATGCCCGGCACGGTATTCACCGCCCGCTCAATCTCCCGGGTCACGCTGGCATCCATGATATCCGGGTCGGCGCCCGGCATGACGGTAACCACCGAGATAATGGGGAAATCAATATCCGGCAGGCGGTCGGTACCAATGTCGTTGTAGCCAATGAGCCCGAACAGGACCAGAACGGCGCTCATCATGAACGCCATTACATGACGTCTGACGGAAAACTCCGGCAAGGTCATATCAGCCCTCCTCCCGGACGCGGACACGGGCGCCATCGGAGAGGAAATTGGCTCCTTCGGTGATTACCTGTTCCTCACCGTCCAGGCCTTCCCGGATCTCGACCCATTCGGATGTACGCACACCCACTTTGACCGACCGCTCCCGGGCCTCACCATCTTCGACGATGTAAACCACTTGCCCGCCCGGGCGCTGGACCAGACTCAGGACCGGAACCCGCATGGCATCGGCTCGCTCTTCCAGGACCACCCTGGCTTCAACCGTCATGCCGGGCCTCCAATTGCCGGGATTGTCGAACTCGACGATGACCCGCAAAGACCGGGACGATGGGTCCACCGCCGGCCGCAGGCGGGTCACGCGGCCTTCTGCCTCGCCATGACGACCACCCCGGGGGGAGAGGTGGACGACCATGTCTCGCTCAATGCGATCCGACAACCGCTCGGGGAAGGACACCACCGCGCGAAATCGGTCCATGGGTTGAATACTGAAGGCGGGATTGCCCGCCTGGATGAATCCCCCTTCGGACACCATGCGCTCGTCCACGATCCCGTCCACGGGAGCGTGAATGTCGGTCAACCGCAGATCCCGCTCTGCCTGGCGGAGCTGATTGCGCGCACTCTCCAACTGCTGGCGAGCGCCATCCAGCTCGGCTTGCACCCCATCCTTGTCCTGCTCGGTGGCGTACTCTCGTTCGGATAGGCGCTGCAGTCTTGCCAGGTCCAGTTCGAGCTGGCGAATTCGCGCTTCAAGACGACCCACCTCAGCCGCCGCCACCGCCCGGCCGAGCTCAAAGGGCTCACGGTCGATTCGGGCCAGAACCTCGCCTTCGGCGACCTCGTCCCCGACATCATGCTCGATGCGCACGATCCTGCCGGAAACCTCGGCGGCCACCACGGGGCGAGTAAATGTCTCCACCGTTCCCACCGACCGTTCCTGCTCCTGAACAGTGGCCCGTTCCACCGTCTCGGCACGAACCGGTGTCCCAGGACTGGATTCCTCGTCGTTGCCGTTCTCTTCCTGCTCACCACAGGCGATCAGCAGCAGCGGCAGAATCAACAGGCTCAATAGTCCGAGTCTCGGCTGGATCTTGTTCATCAATCGTCCTCACGCTTGGATGGGTGCGATTCGTCCCTGGACTTGTCGTTTCGGGGGGCATTACATAAACAACCGGTGACCAACAGGCCGGCCATTCGGCGACTGAAGAGATCCGGATCGCTGCCCGCCTCCAGGCCGGGCAGACCGGAAACCACACAGCAGCCCTCGTGGAACTTGACCCCGGCATCCATCAGAATCCAGGCCAGAAGGGCCGTATCGGTATCGGGATGCAACTCGCCGCGCTGGGCCCGCTCATCGAGCAGCCCCTTGAGCCGGCAATAGGGCCGACTGAAGACCTCGCCCACCAGGGCCAGACCATCCGGGCTGCCCTGGAGGAGCTCTCTGCGCACCAGCCGCAACAATTGGTCCCCTTCCGCCAGAAGGTCAATCTGCTGGCGGATGAAGCCAGCCATGCAATCACTCAGATCACCGTCTCGCCAGGCCTGCTCTTCCACCAGCCACAGGGCCCGCTCGGCAACCTGCCACAGAACCCCCTGGTACAGCGCTTCCTTGCTGGGGAAGTGATGGAAGATGGTCGCCTTGCCGACACCGGCCTCACGCGCAATTCGGGCAATGGACACCCCGTCCACGCCATGCTCGGCGAAGAGATCGGTGGCCACCTCGATGATGCGGTGGGCCCCCTCAGACAGGGACTGCGCTGACTGGCTGGCGTTCATGTATGATTGATCCCGATTGCATAGACCGACCGTTCGGTCGGGTGCGGGCCAGTATAGCGGCTGGCGCAATAATGTCCAGTCAAAGCGCAAGCCCTGTACAATAGTGGGCTTTCGTTGAACGTCCAAGGCTCCCGGGCAGGAAGCAAATCATGGCCGAGAAGAAAGAAAAACTCGATTTTGAACAGTCCCTTGCAGAGCTGGAAGGTATCGTTGAACGGCTTGAGGGGGGTGAGCTGAGCCTGGAGGAATCCCTCAAGGCCTTCGAGAGCGGCGTCGGTCTGACGCGCCAGTGCCAGAAGGCCCTGGAGGAAGCCGAGCAGAAGGTGAGCAAGCTGGTGGGCAACGGTAGCAAGGCAGGATTGGCACCGTTCGGGAATGAGGATGATGGCGACAAGGGCTGACAGCGCGCAGGCAAGCGCCACGCTGCGGGAGCGAATCGAGTCGGTGCTGTCAGCCTCTCTGCCCCGAGAGGGTGATCCCCGCTTGCTGGAGGCCATGCGCTACGCCGTAACCGGCGGCGGCAAGCGCTTGCGTCCCTTGCTGGTCTACCATGCCGGCCATATGGCCAATGCCCCCATGGAGCGGCTGGATGCCGTCGCCGCCGCCGTGGAAATGGTCCACGCCTATTCCCTCATCCATGACGATTTGCCGGCCATGGATGATGACGACCTCCGCCGCGGCCAGCCCACCTGCCATGTGGCCTTCGACGAGGCCACGGCCATCCTGGCCGGGGATGCCCTGCAGGCTCGGGCCTTCGAGATCCTCGCCGGAATCGAGCACCCGGAAGCCTCCCGGGTGGTGGAGATGATTGGCCGACTGGCTCGAGCCGCGGGCCCGGCAGGCATGGCCGGCGGCCAGGCCATGGACCTGGCCCTGACCGGACACAGTGGCGACCTCGCTCACCTGGAGCACCTGCACCGACTGAAGACCGGGGCACTGATCGAGGCATCGCTGATGCTGGGGGCCCTGGCCGCGGACCAACGCAAGGGGGCGCTGGAACAGCAATTGGACACGCTGGGCCAGACCATCGGCCTGGCCTTCCAGATCCAGGATGACGTCCTGGATGTGATCAGCGATACCGATACCCTGGGCAAGGCCCAGGGCGCGGATGCGGCCCGGGACAAACCGACCTTTGCCTCCCTGCAGGGCGTGGAAGCTGCCGAGACCCGCTTCCGTTGCCTTTACCAGGAGGCCATGGAGCAGCTCGCCGACGCCGGCCCCCGAGCAGTCGGCCTACAGGAACTGATTCGACAGATGCGCGACCGGCGCCATTAGGCACCGTTTGATAGACGCCCCCCGCTCAGCGGATAATTGACCTCCTGACCCGACAACGCAGGCGACGATGACCGACAGCGACCACCAATACCCCCTGCTCGACCGGATCCAGACACCGGCCGATCTCCGTGCCCTGCCCCGCAGCGAACTGCCTCGGGTCGCCGAGGAACTGCGTCAGTACATGGTCCAGACCTTGAGCGGCAATGGTGGCCATTTTGCTGCCGGCCTCGGGGTAGTGGAGCTCACCCTCGCCCTGCACTATGCCTATCAGACGCCCGAGGACCGGATCGTCTGGGACGTAGGCCACCAGGCCTACCCCCACAAGATTCTCACCGGGCGGCGGGAACAACTGGCCACCATTCGCAAAGTCGGCGGCCTGGCCCCCTTCCCCAAGCGCGAGGAGAGTGAGTACGACACCTTCGGTGTGGGCCATTCCAGCACCTCGGTGAGCGCGGCCCTGGGCATGTCCCTGGCCAACCGCGCCCAGGGCGGCAGCCGCAAGGTTGCTGCAGTCATCGGCGACGGCGCCATGACCGCCGGCATGGCCTTCGAAGCCCTCAATCACGCCGGCTCCACCAAGGCGGACATGTTGATCATTCTCAATGACAACGACATGTCCATTTCAGAAAACGTGGGCGCGCTGTCCAATTACTTCTCCCGCGTCCTCTCCAGCCGCCTCTATGGCGGTTTCCGGGAAGGCAGCAAGAAGGCGCTCGAAGCCTTGCCCCCCCTGCGGGAACTGGTTCGTAAATCCGAGGAGCACTTCAAGGGTCTGGTGGCGCCGGCCAGCCTGTTCGAAGAGCTGGGCCTGAATTACATCGGCCCGGTGGATGGCCACGATGTGGAGACCCTGGTGGAAACGCTGGAGAATCTCCAGCAGCGGCCCGGCCCCCAGTTCCTGCATGTGGTCACCCGCAAGGGCAAGGGCTATGGCCCGGCCGAGCTGGACCCGATCACCTGGCATGGTCCCGGCAAGTTTGATCCGGAGACCGGGGAAATGGCACCCAAGGGTGGCGGCGGGCCCAGCTATTCCCAGGTCTTTGGGCAATGGGCCTGCGACATGGCGACCGAGGATGAGCGTTTTGCGGCCATCACACCGGCCATGCGGGAGGGCTCCGGTCTGGTGGAATACCACAAGCGCTTCCGGGACCGTTACTACGATGTGGGCATCGCCGAACAGCACTCGGTGACCCTGGCCGCCGGCCTGGCCTGCGAGGGCATGAAGCCGGTGGTGGCGATCTACTCCACCTTCCTGCAGCGGGCCTATGACCAGGCCATTCATGATGTGGCAGTCCAGAACCTGCCGGTGCTGTTCGCCATTGACCGGGCGGGCCCCGTGGGCGGCGACGGCGCCACCCACGCCGGCAGTTTCGATATCAGCTTCCTGCGCTGTCTGCCCAACATGAGCGTGCTGGTGCCGGCGGATGAAAATGAATGCCGGCAACTGCTCTACACGGCCTGGCAGCACAATGGCCCCACGGCGGTGCGCTATCCCCGCGGCAAGGGGCCCGGTGTGGCCGTCAGTGAGACCATGGAGGCCCTGCCCTGGGGGCGGGCGGAACAGCGCCGCACCGGCAAGGGCCCGGCACTGCTCAATTTCGGCGCCCTGCTGGACCGCAGCCATGAGGCCGTGGAATCCCTGGACATGGGCGTCTGGAACATGCGCTTCGTGAAACCCCTGGACCTGGAAGCGGTCCAAAAAGCCGCACAAGACCATGGCGCCCTGGTGACGCTGGAAGACAACAGCAGCCAGGGTGGCGCGGGTACGGCAGTACTGGAAGCCCTGGCGGCAGCCGGTATTCGTTGCCCGGTGCTTACCATCGGCTTGCCGGACGCCTATCTGGGACATGGCTCCCGGGACGATGTGCTGGCCGAGGCCGGCCTGACTGCCGAGGGCATCCGGGAAAAGATCGAGAAATGGTGGGCGGGACTGGACCGCAAGGGCAACAAACAGCGCCTGGTTTCCTGAAGCCGAAACCTGAGCAAAGAATCATGAACGCGTAAGGATGGAACAATGAGCAAGCCGACCGCACAGCAGGCCAAGGTGACCGTGATCGACGATGTACAGGGCAGCGCCGATACCCGGCGAATCCCCATCAACAAGGTGGGTATCAAGGATATCCGCCACCCCGTGCGCGTGCGCGACCGCTCGGGGGGCGAGCAGCACACCATTGCCAACTTCAACATGTATGTGGACCTGCCCCATGACTTCAAGGGCACCCACATGTCCCGCTTCGTGCAGATCCTGGAAAACCAGGAACGGGAAATCACGGTCCGGTCCTTCAAGGACATGCTCTCCGGCATGACCGAACTGCTGGAGGCCGACTCCGGTCACATTGAAATGAGCTTCCCTTACTTCGTCAACAAGAAGGCGCCGGTCTCCGGCGTGGAAAGCCTGATGGATTACGAGGTGAGCTTCATCGGGGAACGGATCAAGGGAGAGAACCGCATGACCACCCGTGTAGTGGTGCCGGTCACCAGCCTCTGCCCTTGCTCCAAGAAGATCTCCGATTACGGCGCCCACAACCAACGCTCCCACGTCACCGTGACTGCCCGCACCCGGGACTTTGTCTGGATTGAGGAGCTGATTGACCTGGTGGAAGCGGAGGCTTCCTGTGAGTTGTTCGGCCTGCTCAAGCGGCCCGATGAAAAATGGGTGACCGAGCGGGCCTATGACAACCCCAAATTCGTCGAGGACATCGTTCGCGATATCGCCGTCGCCCTCAACAAGGATGATCGCATTGCGGCCTACACCGTGGCCTCGGAAAACTTCGAGTCCATTCACAATCACTCCGCCTACGCCCTGATCGAGAAGGACAAGGAGGCGGAGGAAGGCTGAGGTAAGCTCTAAGGAACCTCTGATTATCGGGCCGGCAGCCTTCCCGAAGACTGCCGGCTTTTTTGTGGCTGTGAATTGCCTGCCACGCACTTGGCTCGCGGCTGAATCCACTCCTGCATTGGCTGCGATGGAAACCTGGGGTCACGCATGCTGAAAATATCCAACAGCGTTGTCATTCCGGAGGACGAGATCGAGCTGACGGCGGTTCGCTCACGTGGCGCGGGCGGGCAAAACGTGAACAAGGTGGCGACAGCAATTCAGCTACGGTTCGACATCGCCGCGTCCTCCCTGCCGGCTGTCTACAAGGAACGCCTGCTGGCCCTGAGCGATCATCGCATCACCAAGAGTGGCCTGGTGGTGATCAAGGCGGACGAGACCCGCAGCCAGGAAGACAACAAGGCTGCCGCCCTCGCCCGCCTGCAGCAACTCGTTCGCAGCGTCGCCGCCACCCGCAAGAAACGCCGCCCCACCAAACCCAGCAAACGGGCCAAGGCCCGCCGGGTGGACGAAAAAAAACAACGGGGCAAGAACAAACGACTCCGCAAACCACCTTCCATGGATTAAGGCGGCCTCACGCAAAGACGCCAAGACGCAAAGAAATTCAAAAGAATAATTTATCGCGCGGAGACGCGGAGGCCCAGAGAATGATTATTGTGGTCGTCGACAAGGAAGGCAGGTGCTGGAAACGCTCCAACCTCTCGGCAGTGCTATCGGCTAGCGAGGATCGAGGCTAAAGCCTCTCCCACAGTCAGGTAATGAAAGCTGACCCTGGCAGACAATGGCCATTGCCCTGGAATGGTCGGGGCAGAAATGCCCCTCCCACAACACAGACTCCTCTCTGCGCCTCCGCGTCTCTGCGCGAGAAAAATAAAATTCCTTCTTTGCGTCTTGGCGTCTTTGCGCGAGGCAATCTTTTGAATGTCTTCACCTAAGGCGCTCAGCTACTCAGGCGGGCCAGGAGCATGCGGAGGAATTGGCGCATGAAGCGGAGCTGACAGTCGGTGGAGCAGCGGTCGATGGCGGTGGCGGTAAGGCGGAGGACTTCGGTGTCCTCGTCGGCGACGATATTGTGCTCCCGTCGAGCACCCTCCAGATAACCGGCCTCGCCAAAGCACTGCCCCTGCTGGAAGCGACCAATCACCTGGCCATCGCGGTAAACACTGGCAACGCCGTTGACCACGATGAAGAAGCTTTGATCCAGCTCCCCGGCCTGGACGATCACATCGCCCGCCTTGTACTCCTCCCAACTGCCGGCGTTGAGCAGCTCCCAGATATCCGGATAGGCGAAATCCCGAAAGAAATCACGATGGCGCAACTGCCGGAAACGCTCCTGCTCGACCATCTGCTGGCGCAGGCGGGCGGCCTGCTTGAAGGCCTGGGACAGGTCGGCGGCAAACTCCAGACCCGAGCGATAACGGCGGGCGGGCTGCTTTTCCAGGGCCCGATTGACGATGCGCTCCAGGGCCGGCGGCACTTCTTCACGGAGACGATGCACGGGCAGCGGCGAGGCGTAGGTCACCTGCTGGCGGAGCTTTTCCAGGGAATCCCCGTAGAAGGGGCGCTTGCCGGTCAGCAGTTCATAGAGAACCACGCCCAGGGCGTAGAGGTCCGTTTCCCGGGTGGCAATGTGCTTGCCCAACTGCTCGGGGGCCATGTAGCTGGGCGAGCCGATCAGGCCACGCACCTTGCTGAGACTGCCCTGTTCGGTACGGGCCACACCAAAATCCGCCAGTCGGATGTCGCCATTGCGCGTGACCAGGATGTTGCCGGGCTTCACATCCCGGTGGATCACCCCCTGACGATGGGCGTATTCCAGGGCGCGGGCACACTTGAAGGCCACTTCCACCGCCTTGCCGATGGGCAAGAGGCGGTCGGGATGAGTGTGCTCGGTCAAGGGCCGGGCCCCGTCCACATACTCCATGACGATGTAGCGGGCATCGTCCAGTTCACCGGCATCGAGAATGGGGAGAATATTGGGATGATCCAGCATCCCCGCCATCTGGGCTTCGTTGAAGAACAGCCGGCGGCGGACATCGGCCTCTTCGGGGGTGAGTTCGCTGTCGGAGGCGTAGAGCTTTACCGCTACATCCTGCCCCCGATAGGAGTCGTGGCAGAGATAGACGGTACTGGTGGTACCACGCCCCAGCTCACGGGCAACGACATACTTGCCAATACGTCTCGGTGCCGGTTTTTCCAGCGCAACAATGCGATTCTTGCCCGACCCTGAACTCATTTCGTCCCCTCAGAGCATGGCGTGAGTGAAGTCCCCCACGTGCCAACTATAGCCTATCCAGAGCACCAGTCCGGCCATGACTGCCGCGATGATGTCATCCAGCATGATACCCAGCCCGCCATGGACATGGCGGTCCAGCCAGCGGATGGGCCAAGGCTTGACGATATCGAAAAAGCGGAACAACAGATAGCCCGCCACCAGGGTGAGGGGGTTGATGGGTACCAGCAGCATGGTCACCAGCCAGCCGCCGATCTCGTCCCAGACGATACCGGGATGGTCATGGCTGTCCAGGCGCCGGGCGCTTTCACCGCAGATCCATATCCCCACCAGACACACGGCTACGGCAAGGGCCAATTGCGCCATGAAGTGCCATTGGGCCGAGAGCAGCAGAAAAGGCAGTGCCGCCAGGGTCCCTACCGTTCCCGGCGCCTTGGGAGACAGGCCCAGGCCGAAACCGAAGGCAAGAAAATGCACCGGGTCAGTAAAAACCTGCCGTGCCGGGGGCATGGGCGCGTGCTTACGCATCCGTCTCTCCAAAATGGGAAAAGCCCGTTGGCGGGCTGACCCGCTCACCCTCGGCATTGCGGATCTGGAGCCCGCGCTGCTCGACGATGCGACCGATCCGCTGCAGGGTCAGCCCCGCCGCCTGAGCCGAGGACTCCAGGGCCTCGACCTGATCCGGTCCGGCGGTGCAGAGGATTTCGTAATCATCGCCGCCGGCCAGGGCCAGCTCCGGCGCTTCCTCGGCCGCATGGGCGCGCAGGGCCGGGGAGAGCGGCAACTGGTCCAGGGCCAGCTCGGCCCCAACGCCGCTCTCCCGCAAAAGATGGCCGAGATCGGCACAGAGACCATCGGACAGATCAATGGCCGACGTCGCATATCGGGCCAGGGGTTCACTCAGGCCCAGACGGGGCTCCGGGTAGAGATAGCGGGCCAGCAGGCTGCGCTCATGCTCATTGATGACATGATCGTCGCCCAGGGCGATATCCAGGCCGGCGCGGGCATCGCCCAGGGTGCCGGAGACCAGCAGCCAGTCACCGAGACGGGCGCCCCGCCGCGTCACCACCGCCTGCCCCGCCCGCCCCAGCAGGCTGACCGAGGCCGCCAGCGGACCGCGAGTCATGTCACCGCCGCCCAGCACGACCCCGGCTCGCTCGGCCAGCTCAAAGAATCCCGCGCAGAAACCCTCCAGCCACTTCTCATCCGGCGTTTCATCCAGGCTCAGGGACAGCAGGGCCCAGCGCGCCGTGGCGCCCATGGCCACCAGATCACTGAGATTGACGGCCAGCACACGATGGCCGACGGCATGAGCGGGGGCATCCGTGGGAAAGTGAACCCCGGCATTGATGGTGTCGATCGCCCAGACCAGTTCCCCGGCCTCGACCCGAAGTACGGCTCCGTCATCACCAATCCCCACCGGGAGATCGTCGGCGGCCTGGACCCGCTCGCGGAATAGCCTTCTGATCAGCTCGAATTCCCGCTGACTCATGACTCGCCTTCGGATCTGGTCGGCTTTCGATACCAGCGGGGGTAGTGCTCGCGAACCACGGGTCCGTCGGAGCGCAGGGCGTGGCAGGAATCGATATGGCGGGGCTTGCCGCGACTTTCCACGGTGGGGTCCTTGCGCTTCAAGGGCGCAATGGTCTGAAAGGCGACAATGGCCAGATTATCCAGCAGGGTCACCAGATGGGTGCAGCCCTGCACGCCCCCGACCCGCTCGCGCATGGCCCTGGACCAGCCGGGCTTGACCACCAGCCCCTCGACACGGCGGAAGGCGGCTACAATCTCCGGACAGACCGCGAAGGGATGGTCGCTCATCATGGCCTCGACCCGGTGGATGCGAAAGTCATCATCCAGGGTCATGCGCAGACCCATGCGGTGAATGAACTCCCCCGGTTCCAGGCGGCCCCGGTACTGATTCTCGAAGGGATAGGCCTTTTCGTCGGTCAGCCGTCCCTCGATGTCCCAGAGACCGTCCTCACGCTGAAAGCCTTCACAGATGATCCGCCGCTCGTGAATCTTGCGGCGGGCAGCGGGTTGGCTGAGCTCCTGTGCACTGGCCTGAGTCATGGCAGTCCCGCCCCGTCAGCGGCCGGCGCCGCGTTCCAGTTTGCGCAGTTCGGCGGAGGCCTTGTCGAGCACGGCATTGATGAAGCGGTGACTGTCCTCGGCGCCGAAACGCCGGGCCAGGGACACCGCCTCGTCCAACACCACCCGCCAGGGCACCTCCAGGTGTTCCTGCAGTTCGTGGGCGGCCACCATCAGGATGGCCCGCTCCACCGGGTCCAGCTGCACCTCCGGGCGATCCAGATAATCGGCATAAACGCCCTTGAGCCGGTCCGGGTCACCAATGCAGGCCCGCACCAGCCCGTCGAAATACTCGCCGTCGGCCTTGTCCATGCCCTCGTCCTCATGGAACTGGGCGAGCAGATCAGCGGTGTCGGTGGCCGCCAACTGCCACTGATAGACCGCCTGCACGGCCAGATGGCGGGCCTTGCTCCGGCGCTTGATCAGCTCCCGCTCACGGAGCTGGGCCTGTTTGTCCTGGGGGCTTTGTTCGCTCATTTGCCCTCGATCCGGCGCAGCAGGTTAACCATCTCGATCACGGCCGTGGCCGCTTCCACACCCTTGTTGCCGGCCTTGGTGCCGGCCCGCTCCACCGCCTGTTCGATGGTGTCAACGGTCAGCACGCCAAAGCCCACCGGCAGACCGCTGTCGTCGGCGACCCGCCCCAGGCCACGGCTGCATTCGCCACAGACATAATCGAAATGGGGCGTGGCGCCACGGATCACGCAGCCCAGGGCGACGATGCCATGGTAGTCGCCCGTGGCCGCCACCCGGCGAGCCACCAGGGGCAGCTCCCAGGCACCCGGCGCGCGAATGATGTCGATATCCGCATCAGCCGCGCCGTGACGCTTTAGGGCATCCACGGCCCCCTCCACCAGGCGCTCCACGATGAAACCGTTGAAGCGGGTGGCAAGCACCGCGAAGCGGGCCTTTTCGACCACCATCTCGCCTTCGATCGTCTTTCTCTCGGTCATTTTTCTGATTCCTGCTGTAAAAGGGTCTTCACCACAGACTACACAGGGTAGCCCGGAGATACCTCACAAGGACACCGCGATCAGCTATCGCTGGTACCCACGTATTCCACCACTTCCAGGCCGAAGCCGGAAATGCCCTGCATGCGCTTGGGTGCCGACAGCACCTTCATCTTGCGCACCCCAAGGTCAGCCAGGATCTGGGCCCCGATGCCGTAGGTCCTGAGCACCGTGGCACCGTCCTCGCCCGGGGCCTCGTCGGGCTCGGGCAGGTCGGGGCCGTGCTGGAGGCGCTCGATCAGATCCCGGGGGTTATCCTCGGGCCGCAGAATCACCAATACCCCGCCATCCTCGGCAATGCGGCGCATGGCATTGCGCAGCGGCCAGCCCATGGACTTCCATTCAATGCCCACCACATCGCCGAGCGTGTCCTGCAGATGCACGCGCACCGGGGTGGGGGTCTCCGGCTTGATCTCCCCCCGGGTCAGGGCGATGTGCACGGTCTTGTGCAGATGATCCTCGTAGGCGTGCAGATCGAACTCCCCGAACTCGGTGGGCACCTTGCGGGAATAGATCCGCTCCACGGTGTGCTCCGTGTCCATGCGGTGCCGGATCAGGTCGGCAATGGTGCCCATCTTGAGCCCGTGCTCCCTGGCGAACTTCTCCAGATCCGGCCGCCGGGCCATGGTCCCGTCCTCGTTGAGGATCTCGACAATGGTGCAGGAGGGAATCTGGCCCGCCATGCGCCCGAGATCACAGCCGGCCTCGGTATGGCCGGCCCGGGTCAGCACGCCGCCCGGCTGGGCCATGATGGGAAAGATGTGCCCCGGCTGAACCAGGTCCTCGGGGCGGGTCTCGGGGTCCACCGCCACCTGCACGGTACGGGCCCGGTCATGGGCGGAAATGCCGGTGGTGACCCCCTCGGCGGCCTCGATGGAAACCGTGAAGTTGGTGCCGAAGGAGGCATCGTTCTCGCTCACCATCAGGGGCAGGCGCAAGCGCTGGCAACGCTCCCGGGTCAGGGTGACGCAGATCAGGCCCCGGCCATAACGGGCCATGAAGTTGATGTCCTCGGGGGTGACCTTTTCCGAGAGCATCATCAGATCGCCCTCGTTCTCCCGGTCCTCGTCATCCACCATGATGACCATCTTGCCGGCCTGCAGGTCGTCGATGATTTCGCTGATGCGGTTGAATGCCATGATTATCCAGCTAGTCCAGAGGTAAGAATCAGTTGCCCTTGTCCGCCAGCAGATCCGTGCGCAGGCTGCCATCGGGCTGACGGGCATCCAGGCCCATGAGGCGTTCCAGATAGCGGGCCACCAGATCAATCTCGATATTGACCCGGGTGCCCACCTGGCAGCGGTCCAGATTTGTCTTTTCCAACGTATGGGGAATGATGTTGACCCCGAAGCGTCGACCGCTGACTTCATTGACGGTCAGGCTGATGCCGTCAATGGCAATGGAGCCCTTGCGGGCCACGTACTTCTCAAGCCTGCCGGGCAATTCAAAGCCAAAGCGCCAGGAGGCCCCCTCGCGCCGGCGTTCCACGCAGCGCGCCAGCCCGTCCACATGCCCGGTGACAAAATGCCCGCCCATGCGAGTACTCGGGGTCAGCGAGCGTTCCAGATTGACCGGGTCGCCCTCGCGCAGATCACCCAGGCTGGTCAGGGACAGGGTCTCGCCGGAGACGTCGGCGGCAAAGCCGGCCTTGTGCGGCGCCAGCGCCGTCAGGCAGCAGCCGTTGACGGCCACACTGTCGCCCTCGGCAATGTCCTCCATGCCAAGACCGCTGGTATCAATGTCCAGGCGCGCATCCTGCCCCTGGCGACGCAGGGCCCGAACCCGCCCCTGGCCTTCAATCAAACCGGTGAACATCAATCGTCTCCGTTTCTCGGCCGCAGCAACAGCCGCAGATCCTCTCCCACCTGTCGCAGATCCCGGATCTCCAGCCGCACTCGATCCTGCATGGCCTCCAGGCCCGGCAGCTCAAACAGCCCGCGCCCATCGGCGCCCATGAGATGGGGCGCCAGATAGAGGCAGATTTCATCCACCAGGCCCGCCTCGAGCAGGCCACCGGCAAGACCGGCACCCGCCTCCACCATGACTTCATTGGCCTCGTCCTGTTTCGCCAGACTGGCCAAAACAGCCGACAGGGCCGGGCGGCGGCCGGGAAAATCCCGCACCGTGGCCCCCGCCGCGGTCAGCGCCTGGCGCCGCTCCGGGGCGGCCTGCCCGGCGGCCATGATCAGCACCGGGCCGGCAGTGGAAAACAGGGCGGCATCCGGCGGCGTGCGCAATTCACTGTCCAGTACCACCCGCAGCGGCTGGCGCTCCAGCCCCGGCAGGCGCGGATTGAGGCGCGGGTCATCCGCCAGGACCGTGCCAATCCCGCTCATGACCGCCGAGGAGCGGGCCCGGCGACGGTGGACATCGTCCCTGGCCGCCTCGCCACTAATCCAGCGGCTCTCGCCGCTGGCCATGGCGGTGCGCCCGTCCAGGCTGGCGGCCAGCTTGACCGTGACCCAGGGCCGCCCATGCCGCATGCGGTGGAAAAAGCCCCGGTTGAGCGCTTCGGCCTCGGTCGCCAGTACGCCGGTCAACGTGTCGATGCCGCGCTCGGCCAGATAGGCCATGCCCCGGCCGGCCACCTGGGGATTGGGATCCGCTACCGCCGCCACCACCCGAGCCACGCCGGCCTCGGCCAGCGCCACACAGCAGGGCCCGGTCCGCCCCTGATGAGCACAGGGCTCCAGGCTGACATAGGCGGTCGCCCCGCGGGCCGCCCCACGGGCGGCCTGGATGGCATGAATCTCGGCATGGGCCTCGCCGGGGCGCTCATGCCAGCCCTCACCCACCATCTCGCCGTCACGAACCAGCACACAGCCCACGCGCGGGTTGGGGTCGGTGCTGTACTCGCCGCGAGCGGCCAGTACCAGGGCCCGCCGCATCCAGCGGATATCCGCGGAGGTGGGTGCGGCGGTCATTTCCGCCACTTGCCCCGATTGCCGTTGGCATCCGGCAACAGGGTCAGTTGTTGCCGCTTGAGCGCCGGGTCCGGGGTGGCGCGCAGGCGTTCGATTTCCTCGCTGAAGGCCTCCACGTCCTGGAAGCTGCGATAGACCGAGGCGAAGCGCACATAGGCCACCTCATCCAGGCCCCGCAGCTCGTCCATCACCCATTCCCCGATCTGTCGGGACTTGACCTCCCGCTCGCCGGTGGCGCGAATGCGGTGCATGATCCGCGCCAGGGCCGCGTCCACCGCCTCGGTATCCACGGGGCGCTTTTCCAGCGCCCGGGTCATGCCGGCCCGGAGTTTCTCTTCATCGAAGGGCACCCGTGAGCCGCCCTCCTTCACCACCCGGGGCATCACCAGCTCGGCGCTCTCGAAGGTGGTAAAGCGTTCGCCGCAGCGGCCACACTCCCGCCGCCGGCGCACCTGACTGCCCTCGCCCGCCAGCCGGGAGTCGATCACCCGGGTATCCTCGAAATTACAGAAGGGACAGTGCATCGCTCACCACCGGTCAGGCCGGTTGCCGTTCAGTCGCCGTAGACAGGGAAGCGCCGGCACAGCTCCAGGACTTCCTGCTTGACGCGCCGGACCCGGCCCTCGTCGTTGACGTCTTCAAGCACCACCGCAATCCAGTCGGCAAGCTGCTCCATCTCCGCCTTGCCCATGCCGCGGGTGGTCACCGCCGGCGTGCCGATACGCAGACCGCTGGTCACGAAGGGCGAGCGGGGGTCATTGGGCACGGTGTTCTTGTTGACCGTGATATTGGCCCGGCCGAGTGCTGCATCCGCGTCCTTGCCGCTGATGTCCTTGTCGATCAGATCCAGCAGGAAGAGATGGTTGTCGGTCCCGCCGGACACGATCTTGTGGCCACGAGCGGCCAGGGAATCGGCCAGGGTGCGGGCGTTGTCGATCACCTGCTGCTGATACTGCTTGAACTCCGGCTTCAGGGCCTCCAGGAAGGCCACGGCCTTGGCCGCGATCACATGCATGAAGGGCCCGCCCTGGGTCCCGGGGAAGATCAGCGACTGCAGCTTCTTGGTGATTTCCTCGTTCTTGCGCGCCAGGATCAGCCCGCCACGAGGCCCGCGCAGGGTCTTGTGGGTAGTGGTAGTCACCACATCGGCATGGGGCACCGGGTTGGGGTAGAGGCCCGCGGCGATGAGGCCGGAGACATGGGCCATGTCCACCACCAGATAGGCGCCCACGCTGTCGGCGATCTCCCGGAATTTGGCCCAGTCCATCACCCGGGAATAGGCCGAGAAACCGGCAACGATGACCTTGGGCTTCTGCTTGCGGGCCAGCTCGGCCACCTGATCGTAGTCCACCTCACCCGTGTCCGGGTTGAGGCCATACTGCTCGACGCTGAACAGCTTGCCGGAGAAATTGGGCTTGGCGCCGTGGGTCAGATGCCCACCGTGGTCCAGGCTCATGCCCAGCAGGCCGTCGCCGGGCTTCATCAGGGCCAGATAGGTGGCGGCATTGGCCTGGGAGCCGGAATGGGGCTGCACATTGGCGTAATCGGCCCCAAAGAGCTGCTTGGCCCGCTCAATGGCCAGATTTTCGGCCACGTCCACATGCTCACAGCCACCGTAGTAGCGCTTGCCCGGATAGCCCTCGGCGTATTTATTGGTCAGCACCGAGCCCTGAGCGGCCATGACCCGCGGGCTGGTGTAGTTCTCCGAGGCAATCAGCTCGATATGCTCTTCCTGGCGGCGGCGCTCGGCCTCCATGGCCTCGTGAAGTTCGCTGTCGAATCCGGCAATCGTCATGTCTTTGCTGAACATGGCGTGATTCCTTGGTCTGGGCGATGAACGGGAAAGCCCGCATTGTAACCGAGACGGGCGGCGAGCCCTAGCCAGGGGCGGGATGGGGGGCAGGGGTCAGGGGTCAGGGGTCAGGGGTCAGGGGTCAGGGGACCAGTGGAAAGCCACGGAGAAGAAGTGGCGATCCATTGCGCAGGGAGAGCCTGGACATTTCCGTCCATATAAAGACTGAAAGAAAAGACAGGAGTGAAGTGGATTGTATTTGTCCGACAATCGGCCCCGAAAAGGGCGTCATTGGGAGCCCGGGCAGATTGGTTGCGGCACTGAGAACTACCAGGGAAATTCCCGATAGCCATAACCGCACGGAACACCAAGCGCAAACTGTGGCTGCTCCCACTGGCCAAAATCTACAGATCATGGGCTACCACCGGCACACCCCCCTACCAACCCAAGAAGTCCTTGCAGGCACTCAAGATGAACAACTGTAGTGGGAGAAGCCACCAAGATTGAACAATTCCAGTGGCTTCCGCTGATTGTATTGCGATTCCACTGCGCTGGACTGTTCAGCATAGGGCTGGGTCAAGACCGCCTGGAGGTCTCTCAGGGGCTGGTATTCTCCCTGTGCGGCTTTTTGATAGGTGGGCACGACCAGCCATTCGCGCATGGTGTATTTCGGGTTCACGGCCTTCATCCGGCGTGAGCGTTCTTCCATTGAAGTCGAGCCTGTACTCTCCTCGGCTTTGATTCTTGCTCTCCACGCTGAAAGCCATTGAGTCCATCGCTCCGGGATGCCCTCCCAATTCCCACCGCGGGCTTCGTGGACTGAGCGATAGAAACCTTTCTCGAGTGATTCGATCGTTTCCGGAATCGACGAGAGCTCCCGGAAGAAGATCGTGTAGTCCACCGGGGTTTCCATCATTAGCTGGACCAGTTGCTTGAACAGCTCGGGCTCGAATTCATCGAGCCCCAGTTTCGCGGCCCACATCGTTCGCATTTCGGTCCCCATTACCTGGGGGAATTCGCTTCGAATGCCTTCGAGCTGCTCCAGTTCATCGGGATGATCTACCAATAGAGGCTGCATGGCCGAGCAGAAGCTGTCGAAGTTCTTCTCCGCCGCGACGGGCTGGTTGAAGAATGAGAAATGCTGGCCCCCACCGGTCCAGGGCTGAAAATACGCATCAAAGGCCTCGCAGAACCCGAAGGGCCCGTAATCCAGGGTGTATCCACCCGCGGCACAGTTGTCGCTGTTGAAGTTACCCTGGCAGTAGCCAACCCGAATCCAATTGGCCACCAGAGCCGCAAGACGGCTGCGAAACTCGCGGGCGAGCATCAACACCCTGGCAGGCACCGGCAAACCCTGATCAATTGCAGCTGGGTATTCACGATCAATCAGATGGGTCACCAACTGCCCCAGTTCGCCCAATGCGCTGGGGTGTGCCTGCTGTCTGGCCCGCCGAGCGAACAGCTCCAGTTGCCCCACGCGAATAAAGGAAGGGGCAACTCGGGTGGAGATGGCAACCGGTTCTTCAAGCAGCTGATCGGGTTCCCTCGAACGGGATCCCTCGGAGTACCAGGGACGCATCACTGTCTCGGTTTTGGATACGTAAAGGCTCAGGGAGCGCGAGGTGGGTACGCCAAGCGCGTGCATATGTTCCTGGGCCAGGAATTCGCGCACACTGGAGCGAAGAACGGCACGACCGTCCGCGCCCCGACAGTATGGGGTTCTGCCGCCGCCTTTTAGCTGCATCTCCCAGCGCCGGCCATTGTTGACCATTTCCAGTACCGAGATGGCCCGCCCATCGCCATAGCCATTGCCCGTCTGGAAGGGGCACTGCTGGGTAAATTCCGTGCCGTAGATGGAGAGCGCATAGCCGCATGCCCAACCGACGGGTCTCATGGACTCGGGCACGACGGAAAGGTCTCCGGAGAACATGGCCATGAAGTCCGGTGATTGGGCCAGGCGGTCAGAAAAGCCCAGCTCCCGAAACAGTTCCGGGCTGTGGGCCGCATAGGCCGGGTTTTCGATGGGTGTCGGCCTGACCGGAACGTAATGGCCTGAAAACACCTGCCTGGGCTGATGATCCTGGCCCTCGGGGTCCGCATCCGGATCACGGACCAGATTCTCCATCAGTGAATAGTCTGCCAGTGGAGCCACGTCTTCGAGGCAGGTGATGTCTGTTTCGCCTTGGCGAACGGCTTGATTGCTCATCGCGGACTCTCCAGATCGGGGCAACAACCACTCTACTCCACCGGTCAAGTGGCTCCAATCACCTGGCCGTCACCCCCACCATGCTCAGAAGACATTTGCGAGGATCAAGCCGAGCAACAGCAGCCCAATGCAGGCCCAGCCGAAAATATTGATGTACTGCCTGTTCTGAACGATCAGCGATGCTGGCGCAATCAATGCAGGCAGCACCCACCACAACGACAGGAAAAGCGCCTGGTTTCCGGTAACACCGGATACGCCGATCAGGTACAGGCCGCATCCGAATGCCACGGCAACGGCAAGTGCGATGAATCGACGCTTGGGCGGCAGGCCTTGTGAGGGGGCATCTTTGTCTTCGCGCACACGGGAGAAGAAAATCACGAAGGCTGCGATGGCAAAAAGCGTCGACAGTGACCCGACGGCAAAAGCCGTAAGCACCACCGGACTGTCGATTGTGGCAACCGTCGCGGTGAGGCTCATCCAGGAGAGCAGGGTCAGGACAAGCGCTACGACAATCAGCCCTGCCAGCCGCTTCCCATAGGAGTCATTACCCAAGCTATCCATTTTTCTTCTCCTTGCACATGCTTCCACGAAGCCAATCGCTTGTGGCTATCCATTCTCTGTGGTTGAAGTCAGATCCAGAACAAGCAATACATTGTCCGTCCTCTGCCTGTCTCCCCCCTGGCAGCATTTAAGCATCATTGCTCTCTATCAGGGCCGACAGAACCGCTGACCAGGCAATACCGATGTTCTGGCGGTTGTAGCCTCCGCCGCCGGTGGCCAGGAGGCGGCCCTGGGCGTGGCGGTCGGCGATGCGGGCGAGGCTGAGGGTGGCGTGGCGGTGGGGCTCGTCGCTGAAGCGCAGGTGAGTGATGGGGTCGCCGGCGAGGGGGTCGGCGCCGCACTGAAGCAGGATGAACTCGGGCTGGTGGGACTCGAGGAAGTCTTCCACCTGGGCCCAGGCTTCGAAGAACTCGCGATCCCCCGCGCCCGGTGCGAGGGGGATATTGAGCTTGCTGCCGGCGGCGGCGCCCTCGCCGGTCTCTTCGGCGGCGCCGGTGCCGGGGAAGAGGAAACGGCCGTCTTCGTGAATATCGGCGAAGATCACTGCCGGGTCATCCTCGAAGCCGTAATAGACCCCGTCGCCATGGTGGGCGTCAATATCCACATAGGCCACTCGCGCCAGGCCATACTGGCGGCGCAGGTGCTCGATGACGACGCCGCAGTCGTTGTAGACGCAGAAGCCGGAAGCGGCGTCGCGGGCGGCATGGTGGAGGCCGGCGATGGGGACGAAGGCGCGCCTGGCCTCGCCGCGCATCAGGGCATCGGCGGCGGCCACGGCGGTGCCCACCACCCGCAGGGCGTCCTCGTGAATGCCGGCCTGGGCCGGGGTGTCACCCCCGTCCAGGTAGCCGAGGCCATCCGCACTGCGGCGGGCGACAAAATCCACATACTCGTCGGTATGGAACAGGCGAGCCTGGAAATCATCGCCCTCCACCGGCTCACGGTGGCTGACGCGCGCCAGCAGGCCCTGATCGTCGGCCGCCTTGAGAAAGGCATCCTGGCGATCCGGGCCGAAGGGATGACCGTCGCCGAAACCGTAGCGGCGCAGACTCTCGCCACTAAAAAGCAGCACCGAAGGCTCGTTTGGGTCCACAGACCGTGCTGACATGAATGACTCCCTTGGAGGTTCCCTGAAACCGAGCGGCCCCAGTATAGTGGCAGACTGATCAGCGCTGACAATCGGATGGAGATCATAGCCCGTGTCCTCGAAACGGAAAAACCGGGAACTGCTGACCGTTGGCTGGCGTGAATGGCTGGCCCTGCCGGAGCTGGGCCTGCCCCGGATCAAGGCCAAGGTGGATACCGGCGCACGCACCTCCTGCCTGCACGCCTTCGACGTGAAGAGTTTTGAGAGAGACGGGAAAACCTGGGTCCGCTTCGGGATCCACCCGGAGCAACTGCGCACGGATATCGAGATATTCTGTGAAGCACCGGCGGTGGACCAACGCCTGGTCACCGACTCCGGCGGACACAGCGAGGAGCGCTTCGTGATCCAAAGCCCGGTGACCGTGGGCGGGGAAACCTGGCCCATTGAAATGACGCTCACCAGCCGCGATACCATGCGCTTTAGAATGCTGCTGGGGCGAACCGCCATGCGGGGCCGAGTGCTGGTGGACCCGGCTCGCTCTTTCCTGGCAGGGGCAGAATCAGCCGACGATGACAACAATGACGAAACCGTCGAAGAAGACTGAGAGGTTTGCATGAAGATTGCCGTGCTATCCCGCAATCCGCGCTTGTACTCCACCCGCCGTCTGGTGGAGAGCGCCCGTGAACGGGGACATGAAATCCGGGTGATTGATCCCCTGCGCTGCTACATGAGCATTGCCGGGCACAATCCCGAGATTCATTACAAGGGGGCTCAACTGGACGCAGTGGATGCGGTCATTCCCCGGATCGGGGCCTCCATCACCTTCTACGGCACCGCGGTGCTGCGGCAATTCGAGATGATGGGCGTCTTCCCGCTCAACGAGTCGGTGGCCATCAGCCGCTCCCGGGACAAGCTGCGTTCCCTGCAGTTGCTGTCCCGCCGGGGAATCGGCATGCCGGTGACCGGCTTTGCCCACTCCCCTGACGATACCCAGGATCTGCTACGCCTGGTGGGCGGCCACCCGGTGGTCATCAAGCTCACCGAGGGCACCCAAGGCGTGGGAGTGGTTCTGGCCGAGACCCGCAAGGCGGCGGAATCGGTGATTGATGCCTTCCGGGGGCTCAACGCCCACTTTCTGGTGCAGGAGTTCATCAAGGAGGCCGGCGGTGCCGACATTCGCTGTTTCGTGATCGGGAACAAGGTGGTGGCCTCCATGAAGCGCCAGGCCAAGGAGGGGGAATTCCGCTCCAATCTCCACCGGGGCGGGCATGCCGAGCTGATCAAGATCACCCCCGAGGAGCGCTCAACGGCGGTTCGCGCGGCCCGCATCATGGGCCTCAATGTGGCCGGGGTGGATATTCTTCGCTCCAACCACGGGCCGGTGGTCATGGAAGTGAATTCCTCGCCGGGCCTGGAAGGTATTGAAAGAGCGACCAACAAGGACATCGCCGCGCGCATAATCGAGTTCATGGAAAAGAACGGCAAGGCGGGCAAGACCCGTACGCGCGGCAAGGGATAAGAGACCATGGCCAGAGCCCCAATGCGGATTGCCAATACCGAGGTCGCCGCCGGCCAGCGGGAGACCATCAATGTCCCCCTGGGGCATCTCTACACCCACAACCCCATTACCATGCCGGTGCATGTGGTCCATGGCCGCCGTGAGGGGCCGGTGCTGTTCGTCTCCGCGGCTGTCCACGGGGATGAACTGAATGGCATCGAGATCATCCGCCGGGTGCTGCTGCGGCGCAATCTGCAACGGCTGCGGGGCACGCTGATCGCGGTGCCCATCGTCAATGTGCTGGGCGTGTTGCACATGTCCCGCTACCTGCCCGACCGCCGTGACCTCAACCGGAACTTCCCCGGTAGCAATCAGGGCTCCCTGGCTGCCCGTCAGGCGAGTATCTTCATGCGGGAAATCGTCTCCAAGGCCACCCACGGCATCGACCTGCACACCGCTGCCATTCACCGCTCCAACCTGCCCCAGATCCGCGCCGACCTGGACGACCCCGAGGTCATGGCGCTGGCGGAAGCCTTCGGTGCACCGGTGATGATGAGCTCCGACCTGCGGGAAGGCTCCCTGCGGGAACAGGCCTCGGCCAAGGGCATCAAGACCCTGCTCTACGAGGCCGGCGAGGCGCTTCGCTTTGATGAAGTCTGTATTCGTGCCGGTGAGCGAGGCGTCATCAATGTCATGCGCAAACTGGGCATGCTGCCGGCGGTCCGCGGCCGCAAACCCCGCAAGCAGCCGGTCGTGGCTCGCTCCAGTCTCTGGGTGCGGGCACCGGCCAGCGGCATCGTCCGAATGAATCTCGCCCTGGGCGCCCATGTGAAAAAAGGCCAGGTCCTGGGCCGGATCGCCGATCCTTTTGGTGAGTCGCAGAACGAAATGCAGTCCCCGGTCTCCGGAGTGATCATCGGCCGCTCCGAACTGCCCCTGGCATACGAAGGCGAGGCCCTGTTCCATATCGCCCGCTTCGAAAGCGTCAAGGATGCCGCCGCCAGCGTGGAGGCCTTCCAATCCAGCTACGACCCGGACGCCAATGAGTTCGGGGAACCCCCGATCCGCTAGGGGGAGCGGCGAGCTGTGAGCGACGAGCGGCGAGCTGGCCGTGCATGCGGGACAGCCGTGCTGCTTCGGCAGACCTTGGGGTTCTCATAACTTGTCATTGGAAGGTGGCCAGTAGAATACAGTAGGCCTTTCAGCTTGCACGGCCAGCTCGCCGCTCGTCGCTCGTCGCTCGTAGCTCGTAGCTCGTAGCTCGCCGCTCCTTACCCTTGTCCCCCGCCCCCTCCTCCGGGATAATCCGCTCCCATCTTCTTCCCGCAACACTAATTTCTGGCGAGAACCATGGCTCAATACGTCTACACCATGAATCGGGTGAGCAAGGTTGTTCCCCCGAAGAAAGAGATCCTGCGCGATATTTCCCTGTCCTTTTTCCCGGGCGCCAAGATTGGTGTGCTGGGGCTTAACGGGGCCGGGAAGTCCACGCTGCTGCGGATCATGGCCGGCATCGATACCGAGATCGAGGGCGAGGCCCGGCCGCAGCCGGGTATCAATATCGGCTACCTGCCCCAGGAGCCGGAACTGGACGAGAGCAAGGATGTGCGCGGCAATGTGGAAGAAGGCATTGCGGAAACCAAGGCCCTGGTGGACGAATTCAATGCCGTCTCCGAACAGATGGCCGATCCGGACGCCGATTTCGAGGCCCTGATGGCCAAGCAGGCGGAGCTGCAGGACAAGATCGAGGCGGCCAATGCCTGGAACCTGGAGCGCACCCTGGAGCAGGCGGCCGATGCCCTGCGCCTGCCGCCCTGGGATGCCGAGGTGAAGAATCTCTCCGGCGGTGAGAAGCGCCGGGTGGCCCTCTGCCGCCTGCTGCTGTCGGCGCCCGACATGCTGCTGCTGGACGAGCCCACCAACCACCTGGATGCCGAATCCGTGGCCTGGCTGGAGCGCTTCCTGGAAGAGTTCCCGGGCACCGTGGTGGCGGTCACTCACGATCGCTACTTCCTGGACAATGTCGCCGGCTGGATCCTGGAGCTGGACCGGGGGCACGGTATTCCCTGGGAAGGCAATTACTCTTCCTGGCTGGAGCAGAAGGAACAGCGCCTGAAGCAGGAAGAGAAGCAGGAGACCGCCCAGCGCAAGGCCATGCAGGCGGAACTGGAGTGGGTACGCCAGAACCCCAAGGGCCGCTCGGCCAAGTCCAAGGCCCGTCTCAAGCGCTTCGAGGAACTCTCCTCCCAGGAATTCCAGAAGCGTAACGAGACCAAGTCCCTCTACATCCCGCCGGGCCCGCGCCTGGGGGATCTGGTGGTGGAAGCCAACGGCGTGCGCAAGGCCTTCGGTGACAAGCTGCTGTTCGATGATCTGAGCTTCAATCTGCCCCCGGGCGGCATTGTCGGGGTGATCGGCCCCAACGGCGCCGGCAAGACCACCACCTTCCGCCTGATCACCGGCGAGGAGAAGCCCGATTCCGGCGAGATCCGGGTGGGCGAAACGGTGGAACTGGCCTATGTGGACCAGAGCCGCGATGCCCTGGATGACAGCAAGACGGTCTGGGAGGAAATCTCCGATGGCCAGGACATCATCCAAGTGGGCAATTACCAGACCCAGTCCCGTGCCTATGTGGGCCGCTTCAACTTCAAGGGCTCAGACCAGCAAAAGCGGATCGCTGAACTCTCCGGCGGTGAGCGCAACCGAGTTCACCTGGCCAAGTTGCTCAAGTCCGGCGGCAATCTGCTGCTGCTTGACGAACCCACGAACGACCTGGACGTGGAGACCCTGCGTGCCCTGGAAGAAGCCCTGCTGGATTTCCCCGGCTGTGCGGTAGTGATCTCGCACGATCGCTGGTTCCTGGACCGCATTGCTACCCACATCCTGGCCTTCGAGGGCGACAGTCATGTCGAGTGGTTCGAGGGTAACTACGCCGAATACGAGGAAGACAAGAAAAAGCGTTTGGGCGCCGATGCCGAACAACCACACCGGATCAAGTACCGGCGGCTCGCCAGCTAAGGCCCAAAAAAGGGGGGCTTCTTTTCAATCGTGGCTCCATCGGGGGGCTAACGAACGAAAGGAGTAACAAGCATGAGAAAGACAAGCCTGCTCAGCTTGATGGGACTCACCCTGGCCGTGGCCAGTGCGCCGGCGGCCGCCTTTTTCGGAGATGCCGAAGGCGAGCGCTATTACGTTGCGAAGGTCAACAACGTGCAACTGGATGCCGACGACAGTAGTGATGCCACCAGCATTGCCTTTGCCTTCGGCCAGTATCTGGGTGAACGCCAGGTTGCGGCTTCGGAATCGGAGATCGGCATTACCGTTTCCAACGGCAGCGTCAGCAACAGTGGCTTTCTAGGCGGCAGCAGCGAGGCCGACTGGGAGCTACTGCACCTGGGCAGTTTCATTGCGTTCCAGAACCCGGGTGATTTCAAGATCAAGGGCAAACTGGGATTCGCCTTTACCCAGCTCGAGGTGGGCAATAACACGGAACAGGATTTCAGTGCCGCCTACGGTATTGGCGGCGTCTTCGGCCCGGTCGAGGTGGAAATAACACAATTTGGCAGTGACTTTACCCTGCTTTCTGCCGGTTTCCGATTCTGACAGTAGCCGGGGAGCGGGCAAGGCTCCGCTCCCCGGCCCCTAGCTGCCAGGGCACCTCTGCACAGAGGTTCCCTAATTGGAAGAAATGTACTTCTCCCGCCGGATATTCTGCACCGGAAAGCCCAGCTCTTTCAGCTTCAGAGCCGCCGTATCAATCATTTCCGGATTACCGCAGAGATAGGCAATATCCCGCTCCGGGTCCGGCTTGACCCGGTCGATCTGATCCTGGACGTAGCCCTGATAATGGAAAGCCGTGGGGGATTCCGGCATGACCCGGCTGAAGCAGGCATGGAAGTTGAATCCGGCATGCTTCTCGGCACACTGCTGAAAGTCCTCTCCGTAAAGCAGCTCTTCAGGATTACGCACGCCGAGAAACAGCTCCACGGAGAAATCTTCCAGGTCAATTCGTCGCTCCAGCTCCGGGAGCATGGCCCGATAAGGGGTCACCCCGGTGCCCGTGCCGATCAGCAGATAGCGGCAGGGCGAATCGTCACGCAATACGAAACGGCCAAAGGGCCCGACTGCATCCACGGCATCCCCCGGCTCCATGGCAAACAGACGCTCGGTAGCCCGCCCACCATCCACATGGGTGACCGCAATGGCAATGGACTGGCTGCTCTCTTCCGGAATGGACGCAATACTGTAGCTGCGCCGCAGCATCTGCTCTTCATGGGGCATGTGAAGGGTGACAAACTGCCCCGGCTGATAATCGATAAGCTCACCGTCGCGTCGGGTGAAAGTGAGCTCCCTGACCCGTGGCGTCACCATCCGGGCTGACTCCAGCACCAGTTCGAACTTGCGAATCGCCATGTAAACCGTCCCCTGTGGATGGGCAAGACAAAACCCGCGCGCCTGGCACGGACCGAAAAATGGTCCCATATGCTAACAAAGGCCGCGCCGGCTGGAGCGCGCCATTTGCCATGCCGAGCAATAATTCGCCTTCCCGGGTTTGACACGGGCAATCGATGGGCGTAAAAACAACGTGGTGCTATGAATTCATTCGTACAGTAATGCTCGTATCCTGAGCCATAAAGGGAGGCCAAGAGGGAGCCATTATGTTGAAAATGCAACACTTTTCCGTTCTCGGACTGACCCTGCTGCTGAGTGTCCTGCTGGGCGCTTGCGCCGGCAACCACCTGCGCACCGTTGATCGTCAGGTTGTGGGTGTGGACGAGTTCCTCACTCACATCAATGCCCTGACCGAAGAGGTCATCGAAGCCGACGACGACGAATTCAGCGAAGACCAGGTCCAGAAGATTGCCCGCCTCAATGAACAGCTCAATCAGCGCCTGGCCGATGTAAGCGAGGTGGAAGAGCTCAGTGACAAGGAGCGGGATGAAATCTTCGCCATGAGCGAGGACTTTTATGCCACGGTATTCCCGGACCGGGAAGACACCCGGACCATCTGCCGCAATGAAGCGCCCACCGGCAGCCGAATTCCGGAAACCCGCTGCACCACCGTCAAGGACCGCCGCCAGGAAACCGAGCAGACTCAGGACCGGGTCCGTGAAATGCAGCACCGGCCGCAGCAGACCGGCGGCGACGGCTGAGTTTTCAGCTTTTGAAGCAAGGCGGGGACCGTGTCCCCGCCTTGCGCATTCTCCCAGCCTTTGCTTAACCTCCCCGCTTTAACTCACGGCCGTGACCGACTACTCTAAGCTCTTCGTCTTGGGCCACTAGCCTGAGGCATTGCCGTGGTTCACTGATGCAAGTGGCACCTGGCCCCTTCCAAACTGCCCGCGGAGGCCGACATGAATGCATTGAATGCGAGATCTGTTCTTCTTTCCGGTGTTTTCATCGGCCTGATTGGCTGTGCGGCGGGACCGGAGCCGGCCCGGGATGCCGAAGCCGTGCGAGCCGCCGTGGCGGAAGCCGCCGAAGGCGATCACCGTTCCGACGCCCATCGTGAGCGAAATGACGCTCGCAACCCGGTCGAGACCCTGGACTTTTTCGGTCTTGCCGCGGATCAGCATGTGGTCGAACTCTGGCCGGGTGGCGGCTGGTATACCGAGATCCTTGCTCCGGTGCTGGCCGAGCACGGCAAACTGACTGCCGCGAGCTTTGATACCGAGTCAGAAGTGGCCTATCAGGCCCGGCTGGGCAAAGCGTATCTGGAAAAGCTGGCGGAAGAACCCGACATCTACGGCAATGTGGAAGTGCTGCCCTTTGACCCGCCGAGAAAGACCCGCCTCGGGGAGCCCAACTCCGCCGATCTGGTGGTGACGTTCCGCAGCCTCCATGGCTGGGTCAACGACGAGGTGGCCGAGGAAGTCATGCGGGCGGCGCTGGAGGTACTACGCCCCGGCGGCAGCTTCGGCGTTGTTCAGCACCGGGCGCCGGCCGGTGAGGACCCCATGGAATGGGCGCAGCGTGGCTACGTCCCCGAGGAATATGTCATCCAGCTGGCCGAACGCGTGGGTTTTCGTTTTGTGGACAGCAGTGAGATCAATGCCAATCCACGGGATGAAAAGGACCATGATTTCGGCGTCTGGACCCTGCCCCCCAGCCTGCGCGCCTGCCGGGAAATGGACGAAGGCGCGGAACGGGATGACTGCATTGCCCATTTTCAGTCCATTGGCGAGTCCGACCGCATGACCCTGCGCTTCGTCAAACCGGATTGATCAAAGCGGCTGAACGGATGACAAACCCGGTGCCCGCGGCACCGGGTTTTTTATGGAGCGGCAATCAAAGCCCCTTGACCACATCCTGGATGACGGCGCGAAGGATCTGGCGGGTCTGATCGAAGCGCTCGTGTCGGGGACCGCCGGCGGGATCCAGTTCATTCATGTAGACCCGTTGCGCCATTTCGATCTGGACGGCATCAACCTGTTCCATGGCCCCGTAGTGGCGGGTGATATACCCCCCCTTGAAGGGATAGTTTCTCGCCACCCGCAGCCCGGCTGCCTCGAAGCCGGCCTCCAGACCACCAATCAGCCACTCATCACAGCTAACGCCCTCACCGTCGCCGAGGTAAATATCCTTGAGCAACTCGTCGTTGATCCGGGTGGGTGAGGACATGATGCTGTGGGCATCGATCAGTACCGCCCTGCCGAACTCCTCCCGGGTCTGTTCGAGAAGCTTCTGAAGCTGTTCATGGTAAGGGGCATGGTAAAGCTGCCGACGCCGTTCCACTTCGTCTTCATCGGGCTCATGGGTCCAGACAGGCTCGCCATGGAAGGTATGCAGGGGCACCAGGCCGGTTTCGAAGCGGCCCGGATAGAGTGGCCGATTCTCCGGCGGGCGGTTGAGATCAACCACAAAGCGGTTGTAGACCGCATGGATGGTGGTTATGCCGAGCTCCGGCAGAAAGTCATAGAGTTCATGCAAATGCCAGTCGGTGTTGGGTAGTTCATGCAGATCATCGCTGGCGAAGAAACGGGATATGCCCTCCGGCACCCGGGTGCCCGTATGGGGAATACTGACCACCACGGGCAATCGCTCGGTATTTGGCTCGCGGATCACATATGGGTTTTCTTGCTCGTTTTCACTCATTTTTCCTCCCCGTAAATCGACTTCACTACCCCGGCAAAGGCCTGCCGACGAGCATCCGAGTCAGGCAGCGCGCCCTGGCTGACCTGCTTGTGCCCGGCCACATAGACGTCGCGCACGGCGCCGCGCGCGCCCCCTATGAGCAGGGCATCCACCGCCGTATCCGGCCCATGACCGGCGACAGCGGGATGGTCTTCATCCACCACCACCAGGTCCGCGAACGCCCCGGACTGAATGGCTCCGCCGCCAGCCTCACCGTTGTAGCCGTGATCACCCAGGGCGGCGGCACCGGCTACCGCCATCTCGCTCCACATGGCCTGCCCGATACCGCGCTCGTCGGCCAGCAGCAAGCGCCGCTCCCGACGCAGACGTTGGCCGTATTCCAGCAAGCGCAACTCCTCCACCGCATCGATACGGCAATTGCTGTCGGAACCGATGGCCATCGACCCACCCTGCCGGCGAAACTCCGCCGCAGGAAACAGGCCGTCGCCCAGGTAGGCCTCGGTCAATGGGCAGATCACCACACGGGCATCGGCCGCCGTCACCCGCCGCAACTCATCCGGGCCGGCATGGGTGGCGTGGACCAGATTCCAGTGGCGGTCCAGTTCGACGTGATCGGCCAGGACGGTGACCGGCGACCGACCGTGTCGGGCCTGGCAGTCGGATACTTCGGCACGCTGCTCGGCAACGTGGATGTGGATGGGGATATCCGGGCCCAGTACGCCCCGGGCGCCGGCCACCAGATCCGCCAGCTCCTCGGGCGGGACCGCTCGCAGGCTATGGGGTGCGATACCTGGTGACAGATCCTTGAGCTTGCTCAGCAGCTCGAGGAAATCATCCAGGTGTCGATGCACGAAGCGACGCTGGCCCTCGCCAGGCTCGCGATCGAATCCGCCCTTGCGGTAATAGACCGGCAGCAGTTTCAGGCCAATGCCCACATTGTCGGCCGCTTCGGCCACCGCGCGCGCCATCTCCTCGCCCGCGCTGCCGTCGGGCAGGTGATGCAGATAATGAAACTCGGCCACCCGGGTGAAGCCGCCCATCAACATTTCCGCGAACGCCTGCTCGGCAATGATGCGCATCTGCTCGGGGGTGACCACCGAGGCCAGGCGGTACATGTGGTCCCGCCAGCTCCAGAAGGAATCCTGCCCCGCCGGGACCTCCCCGAAACCGCTCATCGCGCGCTGAAAGGCATGGCTGTGGGCATTGGGCATGCCCGGCAGGGCCAGCCAGCCGTCATAATCCAGGGGCCCGCGAGCGGCATCCAGCACATCCAGGGCCTGAATTCGGCCTGCCGAGCTGACGACAACCGCGCAGTCGTTTACCATCCCTTCCGGCGTCAGCACATGCCGAAAGGTGAGTCGCTGAGTCATTGCCTACTCCACTGCCAGTTCAAATGGGGCCGAAGCGTGTACGACCTGATCATTCGCAACGCGAGAGTATATCCAATGGACGGCACCCTTCGTCAGGGCGGCTTTGACAGCATCGCCGTCCAGGACGGACGAATCGCCGCCCTGGGCGTGGACAAGGATGCCGTCGCCCTGGAGACGGTGGATGCCGACGGCCGGGTCCTGATGCCGGGCCTGATCGACTGCCACACCCACGTCCTCTACGCCGGCCATCGCATGGACGAACATGCCCGCAAGCTGGAGGGCGCCAGCTACGAGGAGATCGCCCGCAGTGGCGGCGGCATTCTGTCCACGGTGCGTGCCGTGCGCGAGGCGGACGAGGAGCGCCTGGTGCGGGAGAGCCTGCCCCGGGTATCCGCCCTGCTGGCCGAAGGGGTGACCACGGTCGAAGCCAAGAGCGGCTATGGCCTGGACACTGAAAACGAGCTCAAGATGCTGCGGGCCATCCGCCATCTTGACCGGGAGACCCCGGTCCACCTCTCTCCCACGTTCCTGGGCGCCCATTCCATTCCGGCCGACCGCTCCCGGGAAGATTACATGGACGAGCTGGTCGAGAAGACCCTGCCGGCGGTGATCGAGCAGCAACTGGCCGAGACCTGTGACATCTACGTGGAACGCATCGCCTTTACCGTGGCTGACATGGAGCGGCTGTTCGCTGCGGCCCGAGACGGCGGGCTGCGCCTGCGCGCCCATACCGACCAGCTCTCCAACATGCAGGCCACCCGGCGCGCCGCCGAGCTCGGAGCCCTGTCCTGCGATCACCTGGAATACACCGAAGAAGCCGATATCCGCGCCATGGCCGAGCACGGGACCGCCGCCGTGCTGCTCCCGGGGGCCTTTTATTTCCTGCGGGAAACCAAATTGCCGCCGATTGCCGGCTTTCGGAAGGCCGGCGTGCCGATGGCGGTTTCCACCGACATCAACCCGGGCAGCTCTCCGGTGGTCAGCCTGCAGGCGGCCATGCACATGGCTGCCATCTTCTTCGGCCTGACCGCCGAGGAAATCCTGCTGGGCGTGACCAGCAATGCGGCCGCCGCCATGGGCGAGGCCGAAGACCGGGGCAGCATCGAGGTGGGCAAAGTGGCCGATCTCACCCTCTGGGACATCCCCGGGCCGGAATTTCTCATCTATCAACTGGGCGGCATCCGCCCGGACCGAACCTACATCGGAGGTCATCCCGCGTGAGCGAACAAGCCCTGATTCTTGACGGCGAAAGCCTGACTCTGGATGCCCTGCGGGACTGGGAAGCCACGCCCCGTCCCGCTGCCCTGGCAGAGAGCGCCCGTGAACGCATGCAGCAATCCGTGGCTGCGGTCGAGCGGGTCATTGACCAGGAACGGGTCAGCTATGGCATCAACACCGGCTTCGGGGCCCTGGCCCGCAAGCGGATCTCCCGCGACCAGGTGGTGCAGCTTCAATACAACCTGGTGCGCAGCCACGCCTGCGGCGTGGGCGAGGCCCTGGCCCCCAATGCCACCCGTCGGCTGATGCTGCTCAAGGCCAATGCCTTGGCCGTTGGCCATTCCGGCATCCGCCCGGAAGTGGTGGAAACCCTGCTGGCGCTGCTCAATGCTGATGTGCTGCCCCTGATCCCCGAGCGCGGTTCCGTGGGCGCTTCCGGGGATCTGGCGCCTTTGGCCCACCTCACACTGGCACTGATCGGCGAAGGCGAGGCCCTCCACCAGGGTGAAGTGCTGGAAGGCCGCGATGTGCTGGCAGCGGTGGACCGGGAGCCGGTGGTGCTGCAAGCCAAGGAGGGCCTGGCCCTGCTCAACGGCACCCAACTGTCGGCAAGTCTGGCCATCGAGGGCCTGTTCCGCCTGGAGCGGCTCTGGGATGCGGCCATCGCCGCCGGTGCCCTGAGCGTGGAGGGGCTGGCCGGCAGTTACAGCCCCTTTGATCCGCGACTGCACGCGGTCCGGCGCATGCCCGGGCAGATCGCCGCTGCCGAAGCCCTGCGCGGCTGGCTCAGTGACAGCGAGATCCGCGAGAACCACCGCAACTGCAGCCGGGTCCAGGACCCCTATGCCCTGCGCTGCATGCCCCAGGTCATGGGTGCGGCACGGGACACCCTGGACCATGCCCGGCGCATACTCGAGTGTGAACTCAACGGCGTCTCCGACAATCCCCTGATCTTCGATGACGAAGTGATCTCCGGCGGCAACTTCCACGCCGAGCCCATTGCCATGGTGTCGGATTTTCTTGCCGTTGCCGGGGCCGAGATCGGCAGTATTTCCGAACGCCGAAGCGATTGCCTGGTTCGCGGAGTGAATCCGGACATGCCCCTGTTCCTGACCGAAGAGGCCGGGGTGGAAAGTGGTTTCATGATCGCCCACGTCACCGCCGCCGCCCTGTGCTCGGAGAACAAGACCCTGGCCCACCCAGCCTCGGTGGATTCCATCTCCACCTCCGCCGGCCAGGAGGACCATGTCAGCATGGCGCCTTGGGCCGGACTGAAGCTGGTCCAACTCTGCGAGAACCTGGCCCGCATTCTGGCCATTGAGCTGATGGCCGCGGCCCGGGCGGTGGAGCTGCAGGCGCCGCTCAAGACCACCCCGGAGCTGCAAAAACTGTTGAAGTGGTTGCGCGATATCTCACCGGCACACACCGGCGACCGCCGCATGGATCGGGATATCGAGGAACTTGCCGAGGCCTTGCTGGGTCTGCCTGAGTTCAAGTAGGAATTCTCAGCCGGACCACATCTAGCGAAAAGGAATCGGCGAATGCGGTTTCCCAACAGGCGATGCCCGGCGGCAATGCTGACCGCCCTTTGCATCATGCCGGCCCTGACTCAGGCCCAGGTCACATCCGAGGAAAAGCCCACGGACGAAGCACTGGAGCTGGAACGCATCATCACCAGCACCAGCCGAGCCGAGCGGGCCCTGGCAAGGGAACCGGCCAGTGTGTCCCGGGTGGACGGGGTGGAGATCGAGCGGGTCGCCCACACCCATGTCAGTGAGCTGATGTACCGGGTGCCGGGAACCTGGGTCACCCGCAATAGCGGCCAGGAACACCTCACCGCGATTCGCTCCCCCGTGCTCACCGGGCCGGGGGCCTGCGGCGCCTTCCAATTCCTGGAAGACGGCATCCCCATCCGCGCGGCGGGTTTCTGCAACGTCAACGCCCTGTTCGAGGTCAACACCGAGCAGGCCGGGGCCGTGGAAGTCATCCGCGGGCCGGCCAATGCCCTGTACGGCTCCAACGCCCTGCACGGGACCATCAACGTCATCAGCCGCCGCCCCCTGGATCCACCGGCCCGCCAGGCCAGCCTCGAGGCCGGCCCGGACCGTTATTGGCGTGGCCAGGTCTCCGGTGGTGGCAGCCAGGGGAATACCGACTGGCGGGCCTCGGCGACGCTTACCGAGGACGGCGGCTGGCGGGATGACAGCGGCGTCAGTCAGCAGAAACTCAATACCCGGATTCAGCATCCCCTGGCCGGGGGCGAACTGAGCTGGTTGTTTGCCGGCAGCTGGCTGGACCAGGACACCGCCGGTTTTCTGGAAGGCTTCGAGGCCTATCGCCAACGCCCCACCGACAATGACAATCCGGAGGCCTTTCGCAAGGCCGAGGCCCAGCGGCTGGCAGCGCGCTGGGACCGGGGGCTGGCATCGGGCTGGGAGCTGGAAATCACGCCCTATCTGCGCCGCACCGACATGGACTTTCTCCAGCATTTCCTGCCCGGCCAGCCGCTGGAACAGAACAGCCAGGAAAGTCTTGGCCTGATGAATCGGCTGTCTTACCAGGGGGATCGCTGGTGGACCCAGGCCGGCATGGATCTGGAATACACCCGCAGTGCACTCAGCCAGTATCAGGACGGCGAAGTGGACGCCGACAATGATTTCCTGCGCGAAACACGGCCGCCGGGGGCCCACTACGATTATCGCGTCAGCGCCCAGCATGCCGCGGCCTACACCCAGGCCAGTCGCCAACTGGGCGAGCGCAGTACCCTGGAAGCCGGGGCCCGGCTGGAGTATCTCAACTACGACTACCGAAACCGCCTGGAACCGGGCAACCGGCGGGACGACGGCAGCGAGTGCGGCTTTGGCGGCTGTCTCTATACCCGCCCCGACGATCGCAGCGACAGCTTCACCACCACCACCCTGAATCTCGGTCTGACCCGGGAGCTGGGCCAGGACCAGGCGCTGTTTACTCGTCTCGCCCAGGGCTACCGGGCGCCCCAGGCGACCGAACTCTATCGCCTGCAGTCAGGCCAGACGGTGGCCGACCTGGATTCGGAGGAACTGGATTCGGTGGAAGCGGGGCTGCGCGGACGACTGGGCATCCTGCGCTATGAACTGGCCGCCTATTACATGGAGAAGGACAACTTCATCTTCCGTGATTCGGATGGCTTCAATGTCAGCGATGGGGCCACCCGCCACCGGGGGATTGAACTCGACCTGCGGCTGCCCCTGTCCACCGAGTGGTCCGTGGCGCTCAATGCCAGCCGCGCCCGCCATACCTGGGCCTTCGACCGGACCGATGGCGAGCCAATCGAGCGGGGTGATGAAATCAGCTCGGCACCCCGCGGGCTGGGCTCGGCCCGCCTGCTCTGGCAGCCCCATAATGGCCGGCAAATCGAGTTGGCCGCCAATTATGTGGGGAGTCATTACCTGGACAATGCCAATGAGCGCCGCTATCACGGACACACCGTTTTCAGCCTGAAGGCAAGCCAGGCGCTCCGGGAGGACTGGTGGCTGCATGCACGGGTACAAAACCTCAGCGACCGCCCCCACGCCGAGCGCGCGGATTTTGCCTTCGACGAATACCGCTATTTTCCGGGCCGGGACCGGAGCCTGTTCCTGGCACTGGAGTACCGTCGCTGAGCACCGGGGGAGTGGTCTGACCCGTCCAAGTCCGGTAATATTCCGGGTTTTATCATCACCAGAGCGCCGGAATGTCCCATCGTACCCGTCATTTGCCAGAAGCCCGTAACCCGGTTCACAAGCTGATCCGGGAAATGCGTTATCACGAGCCGTCTCGCCAGCTACTGGCCATGGCCTACATCCTGGTACTGGCCATCATGGCCGAGCCGGGCCTGGTCAGCCTCTACTGGGTAGGCTTCAGCATCGCCGGCCTGGGCATTCTGATTCGCCTGTGGGCCTCCGGCCACGTCAAGAAAAACAAGGAACTGGCCACCGACGGCCCCTACGCCTACGTCCGCCATCCGCTTTACGTGGGCAATATCCTGGTGCTGGTCGGCTTCTGCATTGCCTCCCAGCTTTGGTGGTCAATCCCGGTGATGATTGCCTTCCTGTGGTTTTACTACCCGCCCGCCATTTCCTATGAGGACCGCAAGCTGCACAAGCTCTTTGGTGAACAGTGGGAAAACTGGTCGCGGGATACCTATGCCCTGTGGCCGAAATTCAAGGGTCGGGGTTTTCGCTTCGGTGGCTGGTCCTTTCGCCAAAGCCTGATGGGCAACGGCGAACCCCTGCTGGTGGCCTACATGATCTACTGTGCCTGGCATCTGGTGGTCTTCTAAAGCCGCTTACATGCGCCCAACGGCTTTGACGGAATCGGAACAAGGAGAGCTTCTCTCCTGGACCCAGGCAGCCATTGAGTCGGGACAGCACAAGCTGTCCCGAGGATATCAGGGCCAGGTTCTCCTTTACCAGGACGGTGACCGGGCACTGGTGATCAAGGCACCCCCCCGTTCTCTCTATCGCTGGCTGTCGATCCGGATGCTGCGCCGGGAGGCGCGGGTCTATGAGCAGCTTGAGGGCATCGAGGGCATCCCGCGTTGTCTCGGCCTGCTGGGCGGTCGTTTCCTGGTGCTTGAGTACATTCCCGGCGACAGTCTGCGCCATGCCCAGATCCCCGACCCGGCGGACTTCTTCCAGCGCCTGCTGCGCATCATCCGCCGCATGCACGCTGCCGGGGTCGGGCACGCTGATCTGAAGCGCAAGGACAATATCCTGGTGGATGAGCAGGGCCGACCCTGGGTCATCGATTTTGGCGTGGCCACTCTGCGACGCCGGGGATGGCGACCGATCAATCGCTTCCTTTTCAATACCGCCCGCCGCTTTGACCTCAATGCCTGGGTCAAGCACAAATACCGCCGCCGCCTCGATCAGGTCGATGAGCGCGACCGGCGTTATCTGCATTACACCTGGATGGAACGCTGGGGACGCCGGATCAAGCAGTTCTGGCGCAAGCTCACCGGACCTCGGATTCGGGAACGGGACCGACGGTAGCTGCCGGGCTTCGACTGGGTTTTGACCGTCTGTTGTCGGTGACGGGGTGCATCCCGGCTTCGGTCCTGGTGCCATCCGGAGGCTCTTGGTCGCGAATAAATTCGCTCCTACGGTGCCTATAGCGTATGCCGAAACCGCCGTAGGAGCGGATTCATCCGCGATTTCCCCAGCCGAATCGAAGGCAATCTGCTCATCAATTCAAATTCGCCATCAGCGTGCACGGCCCAGGTGACCCCCGCCAAGGGTGAGCCTTGGTGGGGGTCACCTGGGCCGTGCTAACGGAGGATTGGTTCAGGCCTATGTCGTGGTGCTACCCGGAGGCTTTTAATCGCGAATAAATTCGCTCCCACGGTGCCATTAGCGCGCCGAAGCCACCCGTGGGAGCGGCTTTAGCCGCGATTAAGAGCCTCCGGATGGCACCAAGGCCCGTGGCCGGGACGCACCCCGTCACCGATATCGAAGGGCCCTACCTGTAAGGAACCTGTGGTCGCTAGCGAAACCGCCCGACCCCGGCAAAGCGTGAGGCCCAGTAGCCATTGTCGAGGCTGGCCCAGGACACGGTGCTGCCCGGTGAGGGAGCGTGGAGAAAGCGACCATCGCCCGCATAAAGGCCCACATGGCTGATGCTGATCCCGTCCACGGCGAAGAAGATCACATCTCCCGGCCCCATATCATCCCGCTGCACGGGCCGGGCCTCGCGGAACTGGCGGCTGGTGGTGCGGGGCACATCGATGCCCACCTCCCGGTGCGCGAACTGGATCAGACCGCTGCAATCAAAGGCACCCGGCCCGTTGGCCCCCAGCCGATAGGGTCGCCCCTTTACCGCCAATGCGGCATCCACAACCGCCGACTGCCCGACCCGGGGCGTGAAATCAGCGTCGACTTCGTCCCCTTCCGGACCGGACGGCCAGCTCAGAAGGCTGCTCCGGGCCACATCCCGGCTATCCACCACCGGGCCGGACCAATTCAACCAGCCGCCCCCATTGCCGGCGGAGGCACCCTCCTCCTCCGGCCAGTTGGCGCAGCCTGTCAGCATCAGGCCGGCTATCAACAGGGGCAGCCAACGTTTCACGATATCCTCACTCCCGATTCAGCATCGGCAGATCCACGCCACGTTCACGGGCAACCCGCCGGGCATGATCATAACCGGCATCCGCATGCCGCATGACGCCCGTGCCCGGGTCATTCACCAACACCCGGGACAAAGCCTGGTGGGCCCGCTCACTGCCATCGGCAACGATCACCACGCCGGAATGAATGGAGTAGCCCATGCCCACACCACCACCATGGTGAAGACTGACCCAGGAGGCACCACTGGCGGTGTTCAGCATGGCGTTGAGCAATGGCCAATCGGCGACCGCATCGCTGCCATCGGCCATGCCTTCGGTCTCCCGGTTGGGCGAGGCCACCGACCCCGAATCCAGATGGTCACGGCCGATCACGATGGGTGCCTTCAGTTCGCCCTTGCGTACCATTTCATTGAAGGCCAACCCCAACTGGTCACGTTCCCGATAGCCCACCCAGCAAATCCGGGACGGCAGGCCCTGGAACTGGATACGCTCGGCGGCAGCATCCATCCAGCGCATCAGTGCCGTGTTCTCCGGCAACAATTCCTTGACCTTCTCATCGGTCTTGCGAATGTCTTCCGGATCACCGGAAAGGGCCACCCAGCGGAAGGGGCCAACCCCTTCACAGAAGCGAGGACGGATGTAGAGTGGAACGAACCCTTTGAAATCAAAGGCGTTTTCAACCCCCGCATCCTGGGCCATGGCACGGATGTTGTTGCCGTAGTCAAAGGTGGGGATACCCCGCTCATGGAAGCCGAGCATGGCCCGGACCTGATTGGCCATGGAGGCCTTGGATTTTTCCACATAGGCCTTGGCATCCCGCTGACGCAGCGCCGCGGCATCTTCCAGGCTGTAACCCTCGGGGATGTAACCGTTCAAGGGGTCGTGGGCGGAGGTCTGATCGGTGACCAGATCGGGATGGCGGTCGCCCTTGAGGATCTCGGGAAACACCTCCGCGGCATTGCCGAGCAAGCCGATGGAAGTGGCCTCGCCCTTCTCCAGCGCCTGGTCCAGCAGTTTGAAGGCTTCTTCCAGGCTGTCGGCCCGGCAGTCCAGGTAGCCGGTTTCCAAGCGCTTGTCGATTCGGCTGGGGTCCACTTCCACGGAAATGGAGGCCAGGCCGGCAATCGAGGCGGCCAGGGGCTGGGCGCCCCCCATGCCGCCGAGGCCGCCGGTGAGCAGCCAGCGCCCGCGGGGCTTGCCGTCGAAATGCTGGCGGACGGCCTCGGCAAAGGTCTCGAAGGTTCCCTGAACAATGCCCTGGGAGCCAATGTAGATCCAGGAGCCGGCCGTCATCTGCCCGTACATCATCAGACCCTTGCGATCGAGCTCGTGGAAATGATCCCAGTTGGCCCATTCGGGAACGAGATTGGAGTTGGCCAACAGCACCCGGGGAGCCCCCTCATGGGTCTGAAAGACCCCAACGGGCTTGCCGGACTGGATCAGCAGGGTCTCGTCATCACCCAGGCGCTTGAGGGTTTCGACGATGGCATCGAAGCATTCCCAGTTCCGGGCCGCCCGACCGATGCCGCCATAGACCACCAGTTCCCTGGGATTCTCGGCCACCGCCGGATCCAGGTTGTTGTGCAGCATGCGCAAGGCGGCCTCCTGGACCCACCCCCGGCAGTGGCGCTGGTCACCCGTTGGGGCATGCAATTCCACATCTCGAAACCGTTCACTCACCAGCCATCTCCCCGAATGTCGATTGAAATTTCGCCGTTGCATTGCAGCAACAAGCTCTCCAGCCGACTATTTTACCAGCCGCGCCCATCACCCCGAAGCAGCCGGGCAAGCCCCGTCAAAGTTTTTGGAAAAAAGCTTTTCCCGTCGGCGTAAGGTAGTGGTACGATAGGATGCGTACAAGTTGCGTCTGCGCAATTTGGGCTTGTTGAAACCGGGGGGAATTACCCGAAAGGGCTAGCATTGGGAGGGCTAATGCCATGCATGTATCCAAGCCACCGACCCGGTCGGAACTGAAAATCCTGCAATATCTCTGGGACCACGGCCCCTCCACGGTGCGGGCGGTCTACGAAGCGATTGGCGCCAGTAGCGGGCTGAGCTACACCACAATCCTGAAACAGATGCAGATCATGAACGACAAGGGTCTGGTCACACGGGAAACCTCCAGTCGCGCCCACCTCTACGAGGCGGTCACGGGTCGCGATGAGACCCAGCAGGACATGCTGGACGACTTCATGACCCGGGTCTATCAGGGTTCCGCTTCGCGCATGGTCTTGCAGGCCCTGGGCATGTCGCGCCCCGCCAGCGAGGAAGAGCTGGAAGAGATCGAGAACATGGTCAGGGAGCTGCGCCAGCGCCGTTGAGCCAGCACCGCTGGTCAATTTCAGTGAACGGATGCACGCCGGAACTGCCAAAAGGCGTTCTGGTGTCCCATGTGAGGGTGACTGAAGGAAAAGGCAGATCGGCATGCCGGAGAACAGTCTGATTCACATTCTGGGAATGACCCTGCTCCACTCCCTGTGGCAGGGCGCCGCCGTTGCCCTGGTCTTCTGGCTCGGGCGGCTGGTGATGCGCCAACAGGGGCCCAACGGTCGCTATTTCTGGGCACTTTCGGCCCTGGCGACGGCCACATTACTACCGGTTGCCACTTTTTTCTGGCTTTGGTTTAACGCCAACCACGGTGCCCCGGGCGACGTCACCGCCGCCACCGAGACCGCGACTGCCATTTCCGCCGGGGCGGTGGCTCAGGGAGAGCCCCACCACCTGCTCACGCACATTCTCCCCTGGCTGGTCCTCGCCTGGGTGGCCGGCGTGGTCTGGTCGGCCTTTCGCATTCTCCTCGGCTGGCTGAACCTGAACGACCTACGGCGACAGGCATGCCATGACTTGCCCCCTGGCATGCAAGAGACCCTGGAATCGCTATGCCAACAGTTTCGTACCGGCCAGTCAGTTGGCCTTGCCATCTGCCGGCAGGTTGTCAGCCCGCTTCTGATTGGCGTCTTCCGACCGATTATTCTGATCCCCCCGTCACTGCTCACCGGGCTGAGCCCCGAGCAGATGCGCATGGTCCTGGCGCACGAGCTGGCCCATCTGAAACGCCATGACCACCTGGTCAACCTTTACCAGCTCGTGGTCGAGACCCTGTATTTCTACCATCCCGCCGTTCGCTGGCTGTCCCATCACCTGCGGGTGGAGCGGGAACTGGCCTGCGATGACCTGGCTGTTTCCCTGACCGGGGACAGGGCGACCTACGCCGAAACCCTGCTGTCTCTGGAGAAGCAAAGAATGGGTCGGCCGGGCCTTGCACTATCAATGAAGGATGCCGACATCGTTGGTCGGGTGCGGCGCCTGGCGGAAAGAAAGCCGGGCGCAGAGCAAGGCATGGTCGGACTGGGAACGGCCCTGCTCAGCATGACACTCGCAGCGGTGGGTTTCACCGTCAATCAGCTGTCCCCCGAACCCGCCGAGGAGCTGCTCGAGGTTTCCGAACCACTGATCACGCTGGAAGAGGATGGCCCGGACACGCCGGTGCCTGAAGAAATCAGCATCCAGGAATCAGCGCAGACACCGTCTCACCTGCCTCGACTGGCGAGCCTTCACCGGGAATCGGCCGCCGGCTGGCAGAGTCTGGATGACCTGGACGATCTGGAAGGGCTGGAAGCGGCGCCCGAATCGCCTGATGATTCGGCAAGTGCGCCGACAGTCAACGAAACGCCGGAGCCTGAGCCAATGGCAAACGATTCCGCCACTGAGCTTGCCGAGGCGATGACTGAAGAGGACGAAACGACGGCCTCCCTGCCATCAGAGCCGGAGACGGGCGTTGCCTCCGCCCAAGCGGCCCCGGATGCGGAGCCCCCATCCCGGGAAGACGGAAATCGTCGTGCATTGGTGGATCGAGAGCTCGATCTGGCCGCCACCCGCAGTGCCCATCAAAATGCGGAACTAACACTGGCTCAGGCGCGCACACAAGAGCCCATTGAGCAACCCCCTCCCCATGATCGGCGCCAGGACCTGCCCCCGACCATCAATGGCGGGCAAGTTGTAGAGAAAGTGGAACCCTATTACCCGCGTCAGGCGAGAATGCGAAACCTGGAGGGGTCCGTGGAAGTGGAGTTCACCGTTGATCGAAACGGCTCCGTCCGCGACATCGAGATTCTCCAGGAAGAGCCCCATGGCTTTGGCTTTGGGTCACAAACCATTCGCGCCCTGGAGGAATGGCGCTTCCAACCCTTCAAGCGCGGCGGTGAAAGAATCGAGTATCGGGTTCGAACCGGTTTCGACTTTGACTCTCCCCACGACTGCAAGCAGCGCACCGGGTCACGGCTGCCGATCTGCTAGGGGCTCACGGCGGCGAGGGCTCCGATTCCCCGCCAAGCCGTGAGCTGACAACCCCCTCAACCCAGCCACTGCCGCGCATTGCGGAACATGCGCAGCCAGGGGCCTTCGTCCATTGTCCAGTCAGCCGGCGCCCAGGAGTGATTCACCGTCCGGGTAATGCGCTCGGGGTGGGGCATCATGATGGTCACCCGCCCATCCGCGGTGGTGAGGCCGGTGATGCCCGCCGGGGAACCGTTGGGATTGGCGGGATACTGTTCCGCCACCTGACCCCGGTTATCCACATATCGCATAGCCACCAGGCCTTCGCCTTCCACTGCACGATGATCTGCCGGACTGGCAAAGGCCGCTCGGCCCTCGCCATGAGCAATTGCGATGGGCAGGCGTGAGCCGGCCATCCCCTGAAGGAACAGGGATGGGCTGTCTATCACTTCCACCAGGCTGTAGCGGGCCTCGAATTGCTCGGAGCGGTTACGCAGGAAGCGGGGCCAGGCCTCCGCCCCCGGGATCAATTCACGCAAGGCAGCCAGCATCTGACAGCCGTTGCAGACTCCCAGGGCAAAGCGGTTGCGGTCATCCAGGAAACGGGCAAAGGTCTCGCGCAAGCCGTCGTTGTAGAGGATGGATTTGGCCCAGCCCTGGCCGGCGCCCAGCACGTCGCCATAGGAAAAGCCGCCACAGGCCACCAGCCCCTGCATGGCAGACAGATCCCGGTCACCGCTGAGCAGATCCTCCATGTGGACATCCACGGCTTCAAAGCCGGCGCGATGGAAACTCATCGCCATTTCCACATGACCATTGACCCCCTGCTCGCGGAGAATGGCCACACGCGGTGCCGCCCCGGTTCCGATGAAGGGGGCAGCCACATCCTCGGCCGGGTCAAAACTCAATACGGGGCTTAGCCCCGGGTCTTCCCGGTCCATGATCGCTTCCAGGGCTTCATCCGCACAGGCCGGGTTGTCCCGAAGCCGCTGCATGCGGTGGCTGACCCGGCTCCACGGTGCCAACCACGCGAACAGAGACTCGGACAGCATTGGCTTTGCCGCATGGCTGATTTCAATACGATCATCCTCACGCGGACGTCCAAGCCAATGCAGACATTCTTCGATACCGGCTTCGGCAAAGGCCTGCAATACGGCGGGACGGTCGGCATCAGCCACCTGAAGCACCGCACCCAGTTCCTCGCAGAACAGAGCGGCGATGGCATCGTCACCGAGGCCGTCGAGGCTCACGGCCATGCCGCAGCGCCCGGCAAAGGCCATCTCCGCCAGCGTGGTCAGCAGGCCGCCGTCGGAACGATCGTGGTAGGCAAGCACTCGGCCATCGGCCAGCAAGCGCTGGATGGCCGCGAAGAAGCCGGACAGCAGGCGGGGCTCATCCAGGTCGGGGGCCTGATCACCGAATCCCCCTTCCACCTGGGCAAGGATGGAACCACCCAGGCGATTGCGTCCACGACCCAGATCCACCAACAGCAGCTCACTGTCAGTCCGCGGCAGCAACTGGGGCGTGACCGCCCGACGCACATCGGTCACCGGGGCAAAGGCAGAGACAATCAGCGATACCGGCGATACCACCGTGCCGGCACTGTCCTTTTCGTCCCATTGGGTCTTCATGGACAGGGAGTCCTTGCCCACCGGAATGGTCAGACCCAGCTCGCTGCAAAGTTCATGGCCAACCGCACGCACGGTATCAAACAGCACCGCATCCTCGTTGTCGTGATTGGCCGCTGCCATCCAGTTTGCCGACAGCCGGACCTTGCGAAGATCCTCGATGGGCGCGCAGGCAATATTGGTAATGGCTTCCGCCACTGCCATCCGCCCCGAAGCCGGGCCATCGATCACCGCCAGGGGAGTGCGTTCACCCATGGCCATGGCCTCGCCGTGACAGCCGCTGTAGCCAGCCAGGGTCACGGCGGCATCGGCCACCGGGACCTGCCATGGCCCTACCATCTGGTCGCGCACGCTAAGCCCACCCACGGTGCGGTCACCGATGGTGATGAGGAAGCGCTTGTCGGCAACGGTGGGGTGAGCCAGCACCGCCTCCACCGCCCGGGTCAGATCCAGCCCCTCGGTTTCAAAGCCCAGCGGACTGGGCTGGGCGCGGCGGGTATCACGGGACATCTTGGGCGGTTTGCCCAACAAGACTTCCATGGGCATGTCCACCGGCTGATTGCCGAAGTGGCTGTCCACCACGGTCAACTGGGGGTCAGCGGTGGCTTCGCCCACATCGGCATAGGGGCAGCGCTCCCGACGGCAGATTGCCTCGAAGCGAGCCAGGTCCGCCTCGCTCACCGCCAGGACATAGCGTTCCTGGGCCTCGTTGCACCAGATCCCCATGGGCGACATTCCCGGCTCCACACTGGGGATACGGCGCAAGTCGATGCGCCCGCCCCGCCCGGCATCGTCAAGAATTTCGGGAATGGCATTGGACAGGCCACCCGCCCCCACATCGTGGATGGAAAGAATCGGGTTGCCCTCACCCAGGGCCCAGCAACGGTCGATCACTTCCTGGCAGCGACGCTGAATTTCCGGGTTGTCCCGTTGCACGGAGGCAAAATCCAGCTCGGCTTCACTGGCGCCGCTGGTGACCGAGGAGGCGGCCCCGCCACCCAGGCCAATCAACATGGCCGGCCCGCCCAGCACGATGACTCTTGCGCCGGCAGGGACTTCACGCTTCTCGACGTGACCCTCACGGATATTGCCCATGCCACCGGCAATCATGATGGGCTTGTGATAGCCGCGGGTCGGCACATCGCCCTGCTCGGCCTGCTGCTCGAAACTGCGAAAGTAGCCGGCCAGATTGGGACGACCGAATTCATTGTTGAACGACGCCGCGCCGATGGGCCCATCCAGCATGATTTCCAGGGCGGAAGCCATGCGGTTGGGACGGCCGTTATCGGGCTCCCAGTTCTGAATCGCATCAGGAATCCTGAGTGCGGAAACGGAAAAACCGGTCAAGCCCGCCTTGGGCTTGGCGCCGATACCGGTGGCCCCTTCATCACGGATCTCGCCGCCGGAACCGGTAGCGGCACCGGGATAGGGGGAGATGGCAGTGGGATGATTGTGGGTCTCCACCTTCATGATCAGGTGAATGGGCTCTTCGTGCAACCGATAGACGCCCTCGGGATCGGGGAAGTAACGCCCGCTCACACTGCCCTCCACTGCCGCGGCATTGTCGCGGTAGGCGGAAAGCACGCCGTCGCTATTCGCCCGGTAGCTGTCGCGGATCATATCGAACAGGCTTTGAGCCTGGGCCTCGCCATCGATTGTCCAGTCGGCATTGAAGATCTTGTGGCGACAGTGCTCGGAATTGGCCTGGGCAAACATCATCAGCTCCACGTCGGCCGGATTCCGGCCCAGGCACTGGAAGTTCTCCGCCAGGTAGTCGATCTCATCGTCCGACAGGGCCAGCCCCAGTTGCTGGTTGGCTGTGACAAGGGCCTCCCGTCCCTCCGCCAGCAGCGGCACGCTTGCCACCGGCGCCGGCTCAGCCTGCCGGAACAGGGCTTCGGCATCGGCCAGTGTGGCCAGGGCGGATTCCGTCATCCGGTCATGCAGCGCTGCCGCCAATTTTTTCCAGGTCCCGGCGTCAGGGCGGTCATTCATGAACAGGCGATAGCGGATCCCGCGCTCAATACGCCGGACATGGCGCAGCCCGCAGTGGTGAAGAATATCGGTGGCCTTGGAGGACCAGGGCGAAAGCGTGCCGATGCGGGGCACCACCCAGACATCCGCCGCCTGCTCCCGGCGACCGTCTGCCGGCAGGGAACCGTCATCCAACAGCCGACCGAGAAGGGCCCGCTCATCCTCGGCCAGTTCGGCCTCCACATCCGCCAGGTACAGCCATTCGGCAGTCAGGTCGGTCAGTTCGGGAGCGATTTCTCGAAGTCGGATGGCGAGCTTCTCAAGACGGAAATCGGACAGGGCCTTGCCGCCGGGAAAGTGCTGCATGTCGGGTTCTCTGGATTACTGGGAAAAGGAGGCGAAGAAAGGCGGCAATTTTACCGGAGACCCGTTTTTCAAACCAGTGCCGCTGTCCGCGCCCAGAGGGCGCAGTATCACAGCTCATACCAGTCCGAGGCGCTGTCCTGTACTGCGACTTCCACGCGGCTGGAAGACCAGCCGATCCCATCGGCCAGGGTATCCCGGGCCAGGTCGGCATCGTTGTTCTTCTCACTGATATGAGCCGCAATCAGGCGCTCCAGAGACTGCATGTCCGATGCATCCAGAAAAGCAGCCGACTGCTCGTTGTTGAGGTGGCCGAAATCGCCTCCCACCCGACGCTTCAGGGCAGGTGGATAGGGACCGGATGCGAGCATGGCCCGATCGTGGTTGGCTTCCAGCACCAGGGCCTGACAGCCGCTGTAGCAGCGAACAACATGGGGAGTGACATGGCCCAGGTCGGTCAACAGACCCAGTCGGTGCTGACCGTCGCCAAGAATGAACTGCACCGGCTCGCGGGCGTCGTGCGGGACGGCCACTGGCGTCACTGCCAGCTTCCCCAGGAAAAAATCCTCATGAGAGGAGATCAGACGCCAGTCAAGATCATCGCCATCGCCGACGGCTGCACGGGTTCCGTGGGTGGTAAAGACGGGCAGGCCATGACGCCTGGCCAAACGCACCACGCCACTGGCGTGATCGGCATGCTCATGGGTGACCAGGATGGCATCCAGCTGCCCCGGTTCCAGATTGAGACCGGCCATGCGACGCGCGGTCTCCCTGGCGGAAAAGCCGCAATCCACCAGCACCCGCCGACCAGCCGCCTCCACCAGCAGGGCGTTTCCGCGGCTGCCGCTGCCCAGGAAGGCGAAGCGAAAGGTGCTCACTTGCCGCCCGGACCCGGCCCATAAACCGGGAAGGGGGTCACATTGCCACCTTCCCGATCGGTAATACGGGCACTACCCCGGCGGGCCACCTTGTCTATTCGAATCACGGCATGGAGAGGAATCTGGGTGGCTTCAACGCCCTCGAATTCATCCCTGAGCTTTTCCTCGCTGGGATCCACCACCACGGAACTGCGCTCACCGAACAGAAAGCCGCCAATCTCCACGAAACCAAAGATCGCGCCCTGATTCACGTAGCGGGCATACAATTCGTAAACCTTGTCCTGATTGTTGAATACAACACGGTAGATACTCTCAGACATGGTCTCCGTCCGACTAAGAGAGGGCGGCAGATTTTAACATGGCGGATACAGTGAACCGTAAAACCCTGATATTCTTGTCGGGAAGGGCAATGAACTGCCTGATGACGCGATGGACCGCCCCTTTCAGCCAATGATATCTACCAGGGGGTCCAGCCAGTGTCCGTCAATCGTGCCCGAGCCCGCCATCCCATCGCGCCGGTCCTGCTCAGCTGTTTCTTGCTGTGCCCATTGATTACCCCACTGGCTAAGGCCCTACCCCTGGACATCCCGGCCCACCATCTGGAGCAACAACGCTGGGCTGTTGCCGATGGCATGCCACAGACCACCGGCCAAACCGTCATTCAATCCCGGAGCGGTGCCATGTGGATCGGCACCCAGAATGGCCTGAGCCGTTTCGACGGCGTCGAGTTCGAGAACTTCATGACCGAGGACCACCCCGGTCTCCGGCATGGCTACATCAATGCCCTGCTTGAAGACGACAGCGGTCGCTTGTGGATCGGCACCGAGCGTGGCCTGAGCATCTTCGTCGATGGCGAATTCCATAACCTCGACGCCGAGCAGAGGACCGGACCGGTCCGGGACATCGTCGAGGCCAATGACCAAGGCGTGTGGCTGGCCGCAGATAACGGTCTTTATCGCGCCACCCCGGACCGCCTTGTGCAGCACCCGGATATCGATTCTTCCCTGTTCAGCCTGCTGCGGGATGACGACGCGCGCCTTTACATCGGTGGCCGGGGTCATCTGTGGCGATTGGCGGATGGTGAGCTGGAGCACTTTCCCTCCGAACACAGCGAACTCGAGCTGCGGGACATGGCCATCCGCGGGGACAAATTGCTGCTGGGAAGCTCGGATGGCCTGTGGGCATTGCCGTTGGCGGAGCCCGAACGGTGGCCGGGCGAACTACTGCTGGCGCGCGAGGTTGAGCGGCTGCTGGTGGATCAGGCTGGCAGCCTGTGGGCAGCCAGCGTCTCGGGCCTCTACCGGTACGCGCCTGACGCGGAACAGCCCCAGCCAATCGTCACAACATCCATCAGCGAGGCTGAATGGCTAAGGGACCTGACCCAGGACCATGAAGGCAACCTCTGGATCGGCACTCAGGCCCGGGGACTGGTCAGGCTGACAGCCGGCCCCTTTCAGCGCTTTGGCGAGCGGGACGGCCTGATTGACGACATTATCTGGGCAATGTTCGAGGACCCGGAGGGTCATGTCTGGGCCGGCACCAATGAGTATGGTGCCTACCGCATGCGGGAAGATCGCTTCGAGCAGTTTGCCAGCCCCGAGGAACTGCCTCATGCCATGACCATGGGCTTCCTGCTGGACAGCCAGGACCGCTTCTGGATTGCGACCCGTGGTGGGGTGGCCTGGTATGACTGGCCCGGTCTGGAGCCACTGCCGGTCCCGGAGGAACTGCCCACCGGCGGCATCTTCGGAATCACCGAAGACCGCGACGGCAGGATCTGGCTGGCGACGCGTGAAGGTCTCTATTGGTGGCGGGAGGGCGAACTGCAACGCATCGATGAAAGCCGTGGCCTCAGCCAGCAACGTACCCGCGATGTCCTCGAAGACAGCCAGGGACGAATCTGGGTGGCCACGGATACCGGCGTCTTCCGGGGAGATGCCGAAGGCGTGGAGCCGGTGGCACCGGAATCCAGCCTTCATGAATTCAGCGCCTCAGCCCTGTTCGAGCTTGATGGCACCGTCTGGGCCATGCTCCAGGGCGCCCTCGCCCGCTTCCCCGACGATGACTACCGCCTCTACCCCGATGGTCGGGGTCTGCGGGCGACGGTCAGTTCCTTCATGGCCCTGGACGGCGACGGCCATGTCTGGACAACGACCCATGAAGGCATCCAGCGCATTCCATTGAGACAGTTCGATGAGGTGGACCGGGGCGAACGGGAACTGTTCGAAGCCACGCTATTCGGCCGTCTCGGCGACCCCGTCCCAGCTCAGTGCAATGGGGGCCATGGTCAGGCCGGCCTTTTCCAGTCTGTTTCCAACCGGTTCTGGTGCCCCAGTCTGGAGGGGGCCCTCAGTCTCGACCTGAGCCGAGCCTCCACCACGCCACCCGCCCCCCTGCCCCGCCTGCGCAGTCTGCGTTCGGGCGGACAAATCTATCCCCTGGACTTCAAGCAGCAAGCCTCAGTGAAATTGCCGCCGGAAGCGCGGGATCTGGAGGTGGACTTTTCCGGCCTGCAGTTCCGTCATCCACGTGGGGTAAATTACCGCTATCGCCTTCAGGGTTTCGACCAGGACTGGCAGGAGGTGGGAGAACGTCGGACCGCCTTTTACACCAACTTGCCACCGGGGGAATACCGCTTTGAGCTGCATGCCCGGAATGAGCGGGGAGTGGAATCCACGCAAGCGGCAGAACTTGAGCTCTACCTGAGCCCACGAATTCATGAAACCCAATGGTTCCAGCTACTGGTCGGCCTCACCCTGTTGCTACTGGCCTATCTTGCCTGGAGCTACAGTGTCCGGCGGCTGCGCCAGCGGCGCATGGTTCTGGAACGCATGGTGCGAAAACGGACTCGGCAATTGAATGAACTCAATACCCAGCTCCAGGAAGCCAGCGTCACCGACCCGCTGACCGGCCTGCGCAATCGCCGCTATCTCAACCAGCAGCTACCCCATGACATCGCCCAGGTGGAGCGGGCCTACACCCGAAGCAGCGATTTTGCCAATCGGGATATCACCTTCCTCATGGTGGACCTTGACCACTTCAAGCGAATCAATGACCAGCATGGGCACCGCGCCGGCGACCGCATTCTGGAAGGCTTTGCGGAGATTCTGGCCAGCCAGGTGCGCGAATCCGACTATGTGATCCGCTGGGGTGGGGAGGAATTCCTGGTGGTGGCACGCCACAGCGAACGTGAACAGGCAGCCGCCTGCGCCGACCGCATCATCCGCGCCGTGCGGAAGCACCGATTCGAGCTGGACGAGGGGGAACTGCAGTGCAGCTGTTCCATCGGCGTGGCCTGCTATCCGGCACTGCCCGAGGCACCCGACGCCCTGGCCTGGGAAGAGGTGCTGGAAATCGCGGACGCCGCCAACTACATCGCCAAGGAAGAAGGCCGCGACCGCTGGGTTCAGATCATCCCTCGGGACGCCGCCCGGGAAGTCGATTTCATGCAGCGTTTTCGCCAAACCGCCCCGACGGCAATGGCCGCTTCGGGGGATTTGGACATTCGCCGGGAGCGTAGCCCGCAGGACGAATAGGCAGGACCGGCCTACTCGTCCTTGAGCCGCTCATAATCGCTGACAAAGCCCTCGGGCTTGATGGCGAGAACGTCACAGACCGTCCGGTCCAGGATGGCCTCGGCGGTGCTGCCGATGACTGCCCGCTTGAGGCCACGCCGGTTGACCGTACCCAGGATCAGCAAATCGGCACTGATATCCTCCGCCAACTCACTGATTACCGCCTCCGGACTGCCCTGACGCTGGTGGATGTGGGACGGGGACAGGCCACTGCCTTCACAGGCCTTGGCCAGGGCCTCTTCCTGGGTGCGGCGATAGTCCTGTTTCGCTGCTTCCAGGCCCTTGCCCCCTTCACCCATATGTTGCTCCAGCAATGCAGGCAAGGCCTCCACCGCATGACCCACATGGATTTCCGCCTGATAGAGCCCGGCAATCGTGCTGGCCGCGGCCAGGATGCTGCCATCCAGGCTCTCGGGTTTGCCCCAGGCGTGCATGGGATCAACCGCCGCCAGGACCCGAGAGACATTCGTCCCGGCCCTTGGCTGAACCAGCATCAGCGGCGAGGGGCAATGACGCAGCAGTCGCCAATCCGCCGGGGCCCAGCCCCGCCGGGGACCGGTCTCGGCATCCTTGACGATCAGGTCCGGTTCCAGCGTCAGCGCCATCTTGATGATTTCCCGGGACAGGGAGTCCGCCCAGATGACCTCGGTATGGACATCCAGGCCTTCATCCCGCAGGGGTTTGGCGCGCTCATTCAGCCACTGTCGACGTTCGGCCACATGATCGGCGATGGCCCGGTCCACGGTCTCCCGACGGGTGAAGATATTCCGCCTGACCCCGCGATCCCAGGCGAACACGAACAGGCTCAGCCTGGCATTGGCACGACGGGCGATATCCACGGCCCGATCCATGGCGCCGCCCTCAGGGCGGTCATCGCGAATGGCGGCAACCACATGCTTGATGGCTTCCATTTCTTACCCCTGTTGCATCGGGTGAATGAGCGAACTGCCTGCGGCGGCTGATGTCTTGAGGAATCAGCACCGGGCGACGGCATCAACATAGCCTATCATCGCCAGGATTGTTAAATTTGATCGTTATCAAACAAACAGCAGCCAATCGAGAGCTCCCATGCCCATTCCCCACTCTACCGTGCTAGTCGCCCTGGATCACTCCGAGAATGCCCTGGAAGCCGCCCGCCAGGCCGCGGCCCTGGCACAGGCGATGGGCACGGGACTGGTCCTTCTGCACGTCTTCGAGGGCCACCCCGAGGAGCTGCTGGAACTTGAGCAGATGCCGGAACGCTTCGAGGGGGTGGTTCATCTCTCGGACGAAGAAATCGCCAAGGCCGCGGAACGTGGCAGTCGCAAACTGTTTGCCCGGATCCGACAGGCCCTGCCGGATTTCGCCGGGCCGGTGGAAGAAGTCTGGCTCACGGGACAACCCGCCGACGCCCTGCTCGCCTACTGCCGAGCGCACCCTGACAGCCTGCTGGTGGTGGGCCGGCGTGGCCAATCCCGGCTCCGGTCGCTGCTCCTCGGGAGCGTCTCGGAGGCCCTGGTGCGGCAAGCCGACTGCCCGGTGCTGGTGATCTCGCCCTCGTGACTCGCTTTTTTGACTTTATTTATTGATGAGATTGATTTAAATCATATCAGCATTATCTAAACTTTTCGGCGACTGGTCGTTAAACTGAGCATGAGGCCCGCAGTGACCACATTGCGAGGCCGAAGCCACGGCCGTAAATGTGCGGCCCAAGCTCTAGTCGAGAGGTGAGTCACTGTATGTCACTAGCCGAGAAGCTCGGGATTAACCAGACCAACCTCGCCGAGCGCCTGAGTTTCCTCAAGCTTGGCCCCGCCGAGATCAACCGCCTTGCCAGTCTGAAGAAATGGATGGACCGGCGGGCACCAACGATCGCGCGCAGCTTCTATGACTTCCAGTTCTCCCACCCGGCCTCGCGGCGCTTCTTCGACGCGCACGCCCGCCAACACGGAATCAAGCTTGGCAAGCTGCGCAGTCACCTGGAGGTGGCTCAGAGCCAATACCTTCGGGATATCACCGACCACGCCGACCGCGGGGGGCTAGGTCCTGACTATTTCGAGAAGCGGCTGCAAGTCGGCAAGTTGCACAACGACATCGGCCTGCCGATGAAGCTCTACCTGGGCTCCTACGCACTCTATTGCGAGCTCATACGGCGCCAGCTGTGGCGGGATTTCTGGTATCGCCCCCTCTTCCGCGCCAGGGCGATGGAGGCCATTGAACGGGTGTTGCTCCTGGACATGCAGGCCGTGACCGATGGCTTTCTGATTGACCTGCTGGACACCCTTGATCTCTCGGAAAGCATCGCGGTCGAACGGCAGCATGAGGATGTAACCGACTACATCGGCGATTATCGAGCCAAGATGCGGGCCATGCTGTCAGGGATGCGCGAAGCGGCAGACGCCCTGGGTCGCGAGGGTGGCGAACTGGCCGGCATGGTGGAATCGCTGAGCAGCGCAGCGCAGGAGGAAGCGGCCGCCATTCAGGAGATGAACACCAACCTCAGCGGTATCCAGGAACTGACCCGACAGGGTGAGGCCCACAGCCGTGCCGCAGTCCTGACCGCTATTGGTGATGGCGAATCCAGCAAGAGCGCGGTCGGTGCCATGGATGAAATCAGCCGCTCGGCGGAGGAAATCACCAGCATTGTCGACATGATCAACGAGATCGCCTTTCAGACCAATCTCCTGGCCCTGAACGCTGCCGTGGAAGCGGCCCGGGCGGGACATGAGGGGCGGGGATTTGCCGTCGTCGCCAGCGAGGTCAAGCGACTGTCCGATCGCACATCGGAGTCCGCTGACCAGATCCGAAAATTGATTGCCCGCTCCTCGGCCAATATCGAGGAAGGCAGCGGCTATGTGAAACAGGTCTCCGAACAGGTGGAAGAGATTGCCACGGCCCTGCGAGAACAGAGTACGGCGGTCACCGAACTGGGCACCGCCGTACAGGAAATCGACCGGACTGCTCAGGCCAATGCCAATGACAGCCAGCGATTGCAGGATCTTGCCGGAAAGCTGGGCACTCGCGCCGAGCAGCTCAGCGGCATTCTGGACAACCGCTAGCCACAGCGCGCACAAGCGCCCCCATACTATTGAATGATTCGGGCATTCCGCTGTCCGACCTGATAGAAGGAGAGGCTGATACCTTTGGGCCAGCTGGAAATTGATGCGGATCAATGCAGCGGCCCCGGGAACAAGGAAGAATCAGAAAAGCTGCGGAATGGTGTAAAATCCCCGGCTGAAATCCAGACCATCGGGACAATGCGAGTGAGTGCGAAAAAGCCCCTGCCAGAAGTGACACCGGCCCTGCTCGAGAGCCTGCGGCCGGCCTACGAGAAGGTCCGCCATGTCATTCCCGAAGTGGAATGGGCGGTCCATGCCCCCTATATCGCCCGGATCAACGAGTTGAAGAAAGAACGCAACGCCGTGATCCTGGCCCATAACTACCAGACGCCGGACATCTTTTACGGCGTGGCCGACATCACCGGTGATTCCCTGGGTCTGGCCCGGGATGCCGCCGAAGTGGATGCTGATGTCATCGTCCAGTGCGGCGTGCACTTCATGGCCGAAACCTCCAAGATTCTGGCGCCGGAGAAAACGGTCCTGCTCCCGGACATGGATGCCGGCTGTTCCCTGGCCGAGGGCATCACCGGCGCGGATGTACGGCTCCTCAAGGAGCGCTATCCCGGTGTTCCCGTGGTGGTCTATGTGAATACCTCGGCGGAGGTCAAGGCCGAGGCGGATATCTGCTGCACCTCCTCCAATGCCGTGGAAATCGTGGAATCACTGGGTAGCGACCGGGTGATCTTTGCCCCCGACAAGTACCTGGGCCAATGGGTCGCCTCCCAGACCGATGTGGAAGTGATCCTCTACGAGGGCTCCTGCGAGGTTCACGAGCGCTTCACCGGCGAGGAGATCGAAACCTATCGCCGCCAGCACCCGGGCGTCTATGTTCTGGCCCACCCGGAGTGTCCTCAGGATGTACTCAAGGCGGCCGATTATGTGGGCTCCACCGGCCACATGATCAAGCATCTGGAGGAGACGACCGCGAAGCAGGTGGTGATGATCACCGAGTGCTCCATGAGCGACAACGTCTCGGCCGAGCATCCGGAAAAGGACTTCATCCGCCCCTGCAACCTGTGCCCCCATATGCAGCGCATCACCCTGCCCAAGATCCTCGAAGCGCTGGAAAACATGGCGCCCGAGGTTACCGTTCCCGACACCGTCATCGCCGGGGCGCGGGATTCGCTGCAGCGGATGCTCGACGTCGGCCGGAAGAAAGCGGCCTGATGGGGTAAGGGGTCAGGAGTGAGGGGTTAGGGGCGAGAAGACCCAGCCACAAAAGAAAGCCCTGCCAGTTGGCAGGGCTTTTTCAATTGGCGGGCGGCGTGCCAGAAGAAGGATTGTTATCGCGGATAAATCCGCTCCCACGGTGCCACCCTGAGGCCCGGATTTTGCTCCTTTATCCTGGCGGCCTTCGGCCGGCTACGCCGCCTGGCTTTCCAGGTTTTCACGGATGCGATCGGCGATGAAGCCATTGACCTCGCTCACCCCGTGCGCCTTTACCAGGGCAAAATACTCCCGCATGAGGACCGGGTCGCTCTGAATGCGGATGAATACCTGCTGGGAGATGGGACCGGAGAAACGCTCCAGCAAACGGTCGACGAATTGATTCAGGTCCATGCCTCACTCCTTTACCCACTACGGTTTGATCCAGGGTTAATTGGGCTGACAACCCCAGAATAGCCGCAGAAAGCAAAAAGTCAACAAATTCCTCAGCTTGGAAAAATGTCCTGAAACTTTACTCAAGAAGTGCTTTTATCAAAACCTGCAATAAGTGACTGAAATTCCTCGACTTCTCTCCGACTCAAGGGCAGCAGAGGCTGACGAACATCCCCGGCCTCGATGCCGAGGCGCACGCGCGTCCCCAGCTTGGCTTTCTGGTTGTAGCCCCCGCCTTCCATGTCCCGGATGATCGGCATCATGGCTGCCATGCCGGCCCGAACGGACTCGAAATCTTGCCGCTCGGCCGCCGCCAGCATGGCGGCCTGTTCGGCGGGGAAGACATTGGCCGAACCGCTGATCCAGGCACGCGCGCCCCACCAGAGGTGATCGGCGGCCTGGTCATCACAGCCGCAGATCAGCTGAAAATCAGAGGGGCATTGATCGCGCAGGGCCAGCAGTCGGCTGAAATCACCACTGCTCTCCTTGATCCCGACGATATTGTCCACCTCGGACAAGGCCAGCACGGTATCCACCTCAATCTGTACCCCGGCCCGCACCGGGAAATCGTAGAGCACCAGGGGCAGCGCCGTGGCCGCGGCGACAGCCTTGAAGTGCGCGAGGATCTCATGCTGCTCGGGGAGGCTGTAGGCGGGGGGTGACATCATCAGGCCATCACAACCCAGGTCCCGGGCCTGGCGGGCCCGCAATTCGCCCTCGCGGGTATTGAGGGCATTGATGCCGGCCAGGACGCTGACACGACCATTCACCTGCCGAACCACCCGCTCGATCAGGGCCTGGCGTTCGGACTCATCCAGAGTGTAGTACTCGCCGGTGGTACCACAGGCGATCAGCCCACTCGCTCCGGCTTCCAGCTGGGCTTCGACAATGGCATCCACCGCAGTCAGATTGAGCGCCCCGCTGGCGTCGAAGGGGGTCACGATGGGGGTGAACAGGCCTTTCAGGGTCATGGTGCCTCCTCCAACTTACAGCGCTTTGGGCTTGCCGAAGCGGGACAGACGATAAGGGTCAACTGGAATCGGGGGCTCGGCCTCATTGGCCAGCGCCGTGACAATACGGGCGGTAAAGGCGGACTGGGTCAAACCGAGGTGATGGTGGCCGAAAGCCAGCAAGAGCCGTCCGCCGGGCCCAAGCCGGTCGATGACCGGCAGGCAATCGGGCAAGGTCGGCCGGAAGCCCATCCAGGGCTCAGCCTCGCTATCCGCCAGGGACGACGCCAGCAAGGCATTGGCGTGCTCACGCAGAACCCAGGCGCGACGCCAGTTGGCCGGGCGTTCCAGCCCCCCAAACTCCACCGTGCCGGCCAGACGCAGGCCCCCGGACATGGGCGTCATGATGAAACGCCGTTCCGCCGAGGCAATGGCCATAGGCAGCCGTTCACCTTCGGCGGGCAGCATCAAATGGTAGCCACGCTCGGTATCCAGCGGCGGTTTCAGCCCCGTTGCCTGATGGACCAGGGGCCGGGAATGGGCACCGCAGGCAATCAAGACCTGGCGGGCATTGATCACACCCTGGTCGGTCTCAACATGGACGCCGTCATCGGTGAACCGGACCGCCCTGCCTTCGGCCTGCCGGTAATCAATCCCGTTCTGAAGGCAATGGGTCCAGATATGCTCGAGTACGGCCAAGGGATCGGTGACATGCCCGGTCGCGGTAAAGTGCAGCGCCCCACGCACACGCTCACCCAGGGCCGGCACCCGCTCTCTCGCCTCAGCACCATCAATGAGGGAAACAGGCACGCCATGCGCCTGCATTTGTTTCATCCCTCGTTCAAGCTTGCGGGCCGTGCCCTTTTTCTCGAACACCGTCAGCGATTCCTGGCTGCGGATCAGAGACATGCCCCCGGTTCGCCCCAGCAACTCCCGCCAGGCACCCAGGCTGCCCCCGCTCAGGGCCGCCAATCCCTCCGTGGTCCGCCGAACCTGGCTGGAACGCATGTTCCAGAGGAAACGCAGCAACCAGGGAGTAATGCGGTGCGCATAGCGCCAGTCGATGGCCAGCGGCCCGAGGGGGTCAAGCAGCAACTTGGGGACCTGCCAGAGAATGGAGGCATCGGCAATGGGGAAGATCTGCTCGGTGGCAAAATGGCCGGCGTTACCTCGGGATGCCCCCGCACCGGGAGCCTCTCGGTCGATCAGCAGCACCTGTCGACCGGCAGCCTGCAGTTCAAAGGCTGCCGTGACACCGACAATGCCACCACCGATAACGAGGAAATCGGTGTCTATAGTGGATTCAGTCATTGCCTTGTTCGTGGTTATTCTGGGGAAGAACGGATGTACGGCTTGCCCGCCTCGCCGACAGCTGTAATCCTACCTGACTTGAGCCATCCATACCGAGCCGGGAAGCACTGCAACATGAGACTTGGGACTTTTTTCTGCATTGATGCCCATACCTGCGGCAATCCAGTTCGCCTTGTCACCAGCGGTTACCCGAAGCTGCGCGGTGAAACCATGAGCGAGAAGCGCCAGGATTTCCTCGCTCACCATGACTGGATCCGCCAATCGCTGATGTACGAACCCCGGGGCCATTCGGTGATGTCCGGTTCACTGCTGTTGCCGCCTTGCTCGGACGACGCCGATGCCGCCATCCTTTTCATTGAGACCAGCGGCTGCCTGCCCATGTGCGGCCACGGCACCATTGGTACCGTCACGGCGGCCATTGAGGCAGGTCTGCTGCAGCCAAAAATTCCGGGCAAGGCAATCCTGGACGTACCCGCCGGACAGGTCCATATCGAGTACCAGATGGACGATGATCGTGTCCGCAGCGTGCGAATCAGAAATGTGGCCAGCTTTTTGGCCCATCGTGATGTATCGATCAATGTGGCAGGCTTGGGAGAACTGACCATCGACGTCGCCTACGGTGGGAATTTCTTTGCCATCGTCGAACCACAGACCAACTGGCCCGGGCTGGACGGAATGAGCGCGGATGACATCCTCCACCTGTCATCAAAGGTCCGCCAGGCCGCCCATGAAGCGTTGGATTGCGTCCATCCGGATGACCCCACGGTGCGGGGCGTGACGCACACCATGTGGACGGATGCCCCCCGAAACCCTGAAGCCCAGGCCCGCAACGCGGTTTTCTACGGCGAACGGGCCATTGACCGCTCCCCCTGCGGCACCGGCACCAGCGCCCGCATGGCTCAGCTGGCAGCCCGCGGCCGCCTGGGTGATGGCGAGGATTTCGTCCATGAAAGCATCATCGGCAGTCTCTTTCGGGGACGGGTGGAGGGCCGTACGCAGGTGGGACAACACGAGGCCATCATCCCCAGCGTGGAAGGCTGGGCCCGGGTCACGGGTCACAATACCCTCTTCGTCGACGACGACGATCCCTTCTGGCGCGGCTTCGAGGTCCGATAAGCCTGGCACCGAATTCAAAAGATGGCCTCGCGCAAAGACGCCAAGACGCGAAGAAAACCATTGCCTCGCGCGGAGGGCGCCAAGATCGCCAAGAAATTCCGTCTTTTGGCTGGGGGTCTGAAAGCCTGGCAGCAACTACAGCATAGAATGCTTTTTCTTTGCGTTCTTGGCGCCCTCTGCGCGAGGCCATCTTTTGAATTTCTTCACGTCTTGGCGTGAGGCTCTTCCATGCTTGCCCCGGGTTTAGCCCGGCTGACCGTCGGCGCGGGGGCCGGTGAGGATGGGGGCGTAGCTGATGGCGAAGATCAGCCAGGCCAGAATCCAGCTCAGGGCCGAGAGCCCGAATAGCCATTGCATGAGCAGTCCGATGGGAAAGCCGGTCATGAGCCGAAATACCGCCGCCAGGGAAACCAGCACGAAGGCCAGGACGATCCAGGGCTTGGCCTGAATCATCCGCCCGGTATGGCCCAGCGACACCCTGGCCAGCATGCCCAGGCCCAGCGCTCCCAGGGCGCCGACGCTGACCGCGTGACCGGCGGTGGAATAAGGCATCCAGCCGAAACCCAGACTGCCGGCACGTAGCACCAGCGCCAGAGCCAGCCACAGATAACCCAGATGGAGAATCCAGAGCATGGGTTCCGGCCAACTGCCCCAGCTTCGCCACAGGGTCATGTGAACCAGCAGAAGCACGGCGGCGGAGAGCATCAGGGCCATGGCCGGCATGGGCCAACCGAGGTAATTGGCCAGCAGGCCGGCCGCCACCACCATCGGTGTCAGCAGCATCAGCAGCGGTGACCGCCGGACCCCCAGATGCGGCAAGCGCCGTTCGGTGAAGAAGGGAATAATTCGCTGCCCCATGATCACCATCAGCAGCAACATCAGATCCAGGCCGATGCGCATGAGTGCAAAGCGAATATCCGATATGATCCCCGTAACGGCCAGGAAACAGGCCGTGGCAGCCAGCGCCAGCGCGGCCAACACCGCAATGAAGAGGTAGTTTCGGCGATTTCCTGCCCGCAGCAGCGCCACCCCCAGGGCAATGCATGCTCCCCACAGGGCAACAGCATCTGCCAACGTAACCAGGGCCCAGGGCAGCAAATCCGGCAGGAAACCCCCGAGCCGCGCGACGCACCAGGCCAGAAACAAGCCCAACGTGAGTGCCGGCGGGGAAACGGGCTTGCCAATCCAGTTGGCGGCCGCCGTCAATAGGAAGCCGATCACGATCGCCACAGCAAACCCGAAGACCATGTGATAGCCGTGCCAGAGGAAAGGATTCCCCTCAATGACCATGCTGCCGCTGGCCAACATGCCGCCCCACAGGGCCCCATGGAAGACGGCGAACCACGCGGCTGCCAGGAAAAAAAGCCGGAAAGGCTGCTGAAGCACCACCGGCCACCGGGCTCGTTGCGCCTCGAGGGAAAATCTGACGCTGCTCATAGGCTGTTTCCTCAACCCAAGTAGGAATCCAAATGCAACTGACCAAACAGACCGATTTCGCCCTGCGACTGCTCATGCTGCTCGCCGAGCGACCCGGTGAGCGACTGTCCGCCAGTACTGCTGCCCGGGAGCTGTCCGTTTCCTGGCATCACCTGCGCAAAATCGTGGCGCGGCTCAATCACCTGGGACATGTCACCAGCGTGCGCGGACGCAATGGTGGCCTGGTGCTGGCCCGGCGGCCGGAGGAGATCCGGATCGGCCGAATCGTGCGAGAATTCGAACCGGTACTGCAGCCGGTCAATTGCACCGAGCCCAGATGCCCCCTGCTGGATCGCTGTCGCCTGCGTAATGCATTGGCGGAAGCCATGCAGCATTTCCTCAGCCACCTGGATGAAATGACGCTGGCAGACGCCACCACGGCCTACGACAAGCGCTGAGGCCGAGTCTGGGCCCTGGCCACCCAGGGAACCATGATCTTCATCAAGGCCAGCCGGAATTGACGCGGTGGCCAGATTTGGCGACCATAGCCGCCGCCCTAATTAAGAGTGAGACCCATGAGCAATCGCCCCAATAGTCTTGATTACGACCAGCTCATTGAATGTGCTGAAGGAAAAATGTTCGGGCCGGGCAACGGCCGCCTCCCCCTTCCGCCCATGCTCATGTTCGACCGGATCGACGAGATCCGTGACGAGGGCGGGGAATATGGCAAGGGCATCATCCGCGCGACCCTGAACATCAAACCGGACCTCTGGTTCTTCCAATGCCACTTCAAGGACGACCCGGTCATGCCCGGCTGCCTCGGCCTGGACGCCCTGTGGCAGCTGGTGGGCTTTTATCTGGTCTGGGAAGGCAACCCCGGTCGGGGCCGTGCCCTTGGCGTGGGTGAGGTGAAGTTCACCGGCCAGGTGATGCCCGAGGCGAAGCAGGTCGAATACCGCATCGACATGAAGCGAGTAATTCGCCGTGGCCTCAAGATGGCCATCGCCGATGGCCAGATGAGCGTGGACGGTGAAGTCATCTATACCGCCAAGAACCTCCGCGTGGGGCTGTTCGGCGCCGACGAGGTCTGAATTTAGTACTGAGTGCTGGGTGCTGAGTACTGAGTAACTCCCGGCGGGAGCGACATTCCCCGCCTCAGCACTCAGCACTCAGCACTCAGCACTCAGCACTCGATTCTGACCGCCAATCGCGGATGAATCCGCTCCTACGGTTCCTTTGTGATTGCTGCGCGAGGCCTGCCTTGATGAGGGTCAAGGACTGACCCGACCCGCCCCTCGTAAGCTCCGGTTTCTGTTCCGATACCGGAGGCTGTCATGGACCTGGTCTGTCCGGCGGGTAGCTTGCCCGCCCTGAAGTCCGCGGTGGATGAAGGCGCTGATGTGGTCTATCTGGGCCTGAAGGACGCCACCAACGCCCGCCATTTTGCCGGCCTCAATTTCACGCCCAAACGTATCGCCGAGGCGGTGCGCTATGCCCATGACCGTGGCGCCTCGGTCTACATGGCCATCAACACCTATGCCCACGCCGACGGCGTCGAGCGCTGGCAGTCGGCCGTGGACCAGGCCGCGGACCTGGGCGCTGATGCACTCATCATGGCGGATACCGGGGTACTGGATTACGCCGCGCGACAACATCCCGACCTGCCCCGTCATCTCTCGGTCCAGGCATCGGCAACCACACGAGAAGCCCTGGACTTCTATTACCGCCATTTCGGTATCCGCCGGGCTGTTCTGCCACGGGTACTTGCTGTCCAGCAGGTGCGTGCCCTCGCCGAAGACAGTCCCGTCGAGCTTGAGGTCTTTGCCTTCGGCAGTCTCTGCATCATGGCCGAGGGGCGCTGCCAGCTGTCGTCCTATGTCACCGGTCAGTCCCCCAATACCGCCGGGGTCTGCTCACCGGCCTCTCACGTTCGCTGGGAGGAGAAAGGCGAGATACTGGAATCCCGTCTCAATGGCAAGTTGATTGATCGTTTCCAGCCCCAGGAGCGGGCAGGCTACCCGACACTCTGCAAGGGACGCTTTTACACCGAGGGCCACCGCCACCACGCCCTTGAAGCACCCACCAGCCTGAATACCGCCGAGCTGCTACCGGAATTGAAAGCCATGGGGATTTCGGCAGTGAAAATCGAAGGCCGACAACGCAGTCCCGCCTATGTGGCGGCGGTCACTCGCGTCTGGCGCCGTCTGCTGGATGCGGTGGACCGGAACCCGGCCCGCTACCAGCCCGATGCCGAAGGCCAAGCGACCCTCTCCCGGCTGTCGGAAGGCAGTCAGACGACGCTGGGGGCTTATGCAAGGACATGGCAATAGAGCGCTACGAGCGCCGAGATGATTCAAGGGCATCGGTGACCGGGATAGCTTGATTCAGGAGAGTTAAGGATGCGTATCAGTTTGGGGCCGGTGTTGTATTTTTGGCCGCGTAATGAGGTGCTGGATTTCTATCAGCAGGTCCGGGACTGGCCGGTGGATCGGGTTTATCTCGGCGAAACCGTCTGTTCCAAGCGTCGGGAGTTACGGGCGGATGATTGGCTGGAGATCGGCGCGGCGCTGATTGATGCGGGCAAGGAAGTTCTGCTCTCTTCACTCACCCTGATCGAGGCTCGTTCCGAAGCCGGCGCCTTGAAGCGCCTCTGTGATCGTGGCCTGCAAATCGAGGCGAATGATTATTCAGCCGTGTCGGTCGCCGAGGAAAAGGGGCTGGCCTTCGTCGGCGGTAGCAGTCTCAACCTCTACAATCGCCCGGCCATTGATGTGCTCAAGCGTGCCGGCATGTTTGCCTGGGTCCCGCCCCTGGAGATGCCCGCCCGGCAGTTGCAGGCGCTGCTTTCGGCAGACCTTGGGATCGAAACGGAAGTCTTTGCCTTTGGCCGCATGCCATTGGCCTGGTCGGCCCGCTGTTTCGCGGCTCGCGCCCAAAACCGACCCAAGGATGACTGTGGTTTTGTATGCAAAGCCTACCCGGATGGACTAGCCATGAAAACTCAGGAAGGTGAAGACTTCCTTGTCATCAATGGCATCCAGACCCAGTCCCATCACTGCGTGAACCTGATCCGACACCTGCCGATCATGAATCGCATGGGTGTGAACACGGTCCGGCTCAGTCCTCAGTCCCGGGACATGAACAAAATTGTCCATCGCTGGGCCGAGGCCATTGCCGGCTCGGCACCAATGCAATTGGAGCGGGAATGGCTGATCGCACCACCTGCGGATGGCTACTGGATGGAAGAGCCCGGCATGCTGGAAAGCGTTACAGCGTAGAACCCTCTGATTACCTTGCGCTGCCCTTGAAGCTGTTGTGTGGGTGGCATCTGAGCAAATGACGGCTCTGGAGCTGACGAGAAGCCCCCATGATCATGCGCAGAAACTGTTCCGCCCAATCACGGTCCAGGCCAAGGGCTGCAGCCTGCTGACGAAAACCAGACGTTTTCTCCAGCTCTCGCTCCGGCACACGAACGGGTAGACCCAAGGCTTGCTTGTAAACGGCCAGGTCACTGACGATTTCTGTCCGCCGGGCCAGCAGTTGAAGGATCTCCCGGTCTATTTCATCGATGGCTTTCCGGCTTCGAGACAGACCAGCAGCGGCGTCCATCGCTAAGCCCAGGACGCCCCTGCTTCCACGGCACGCCTTAGCAGGGGCGGCAGAGCAGTCAGTTCTATGGAGTCAAGCAGATTCTTGACCAGCAAACCCAGTTCAGTATCCCCCTCCACGGTGATACGACGTTCGAAGAACAAGGTATCCGGATCTTCTCTTCGACTGGCCAGTAGCAGGAACTCGGGCAAGCCGCCAGCCACCGTTACCGCGGGTCGGCCCCGGGGAATCAATCTGAGGCGCCCATCTTCGAGAGTCAGGAACCAGTGCAGGCCAATATCCGTAATGGCGATTTCCACGACCTCCCGACTGAGGAAATCCAGATCTCCATCCTCGATTCGATCGGCGAAAACCTGCTGGAGCAGTGGCTCCACCAACAGGGCCTGGCAACGCAATGGTGTAAATCGGGCAGGGATCGCGAGCAGACTGCTCAGTGACCTGCCCCCAACGGGGGAACGTATGGACCTTATCTGTTTCATGGAGACCGCACCCAAGAGGCAAAAAGAAACCCAAATCCTCGGCCCGTGGATAAAAGGCCGGCATCCTCAGTCCCTCAGTCTGGCCACAGAGGACCACTGGTTCATTGATACATATCAAGTCGGCCGCTCGGTAATCACACTAGTATTGGGAAGCTGGGAAACACAATGCTGGCAACAGCAGGAGCGCAAGGCTGGATGAAAAGAAGTCCTGAACTGAGACCCCTTTCCCGGGAACACAATGTGGCCCTCAAACTTGCCCGTGATGCGAAACAGGCAGCATCGAGCCGGGTGGAACGGAATATTTCCGAAGTCTGGCGACAGCTCAGTCGCTTCTGGCATGAAGAGATGGCAGCCCATTTTCGAGCCGAGGAAGATGTTATCTTCCCGCTGCTGAGAGGCCTGGGGCAACACGAGCTGGTAGAGCAACTTGACCGGGAACACGACGCCATGCGAGTCGTCCTGGAGGACCCTTCCAGGCAGGACCGGGTTCGCCTGGACGCACTGGGCCATGTGCTTATCGACCATGTACGGCGAGAGGAGCGAGAGGCATTCCCCATCCTGGAGAAGCTGATGGATGAGGAATCCGCCCAGCGGATTCGCTCCGGACTGGATCGCCTCCTCGCCCACGATCAGCGGGAGGCCTCATGAGTCACGGCCGTCACAAAGGGGAGCTGCCACTGGTCTATTCCTGTTCCGGCTGCTCCAGTGCTGCCCAGCTGTCCAATGAGCTGGCCCTACGCCTGGACCGGGCTGGCGAGGCGGAAATGTCTTGTATTGCCGGGGTCGGAGGCAATGTGCCCAAGCTGGTGAAGACAGCTCAAGCAGGCCGTCCCATTCTGGCGATTGATGGCTGCCCTCTGGCATGCACCAAGGCCTGCCTCGAGACACGGGACGTGTCACCGTCAAAACATGTGGTACTGTCAGAATTCGGGGTCAAGAAGCGTTACGGAAAAGATTTTGATCCCGTCGATGCCAGTAGACTATATTCCGAGATGGCCAGCCTGGCCCGTCAGTTGGGAGACTAAAAGGCAATGCAAAAGGCGGACCTGGAGCAACTCGAGAAAAACCCTGTCCTGGGCCCCCTCCCGGAGAGCGCTCGAAACGAGCTACTGGAGGACTCGCTCGAACTGGAGCTGCCCGCCGGCACTACCCTTTTTCGACAGGGTGAGGATGCCCGCTTCCTGAGCATAGTTCTCGAAGGCCGGGTTGCTCTCGTGGGGAGTTCAGACCACAAGGATGAAACCGTCGTAGAATTCTTTCAGACCGATGACGTCTTCATCATACCCGCGGTTATCCTTGAATTGCCTTTCCTGATGTCGGCCAAGACCGTGGAGGATTCAAGAATCCTCATGATTCCGGCTAACCGCTTCAGAGAGGTGATGGAACGGGAACAGAGCCTATCCCTTGCTGTTGCTCGGGAGCTGGGCCGTCACTGGCGACTCATGATCCGCCAGGTAAAAGATCTCAAACTTCGGTCCGCTCCGCAGCGGCTGGGATCCTACCTTCTCAGCCTTGCCGACACAGACCGCAAGCACGATGAGATCGAACTGCCCGAACAGCGAGGCATGCTTGCACGGCGGCTTGGCATGACCCCGGAGAACCTTTCCCGCGCCTTTTCCCGCTTGCAAAGCAGCGGTGTCCAGTCGCGTGGTCGTCTGATTGTCCTTTCCGATATCCCCGCCCTGCGCGAATTCTGCGCCTACGACGACCTCACCTGAAACAACAATCCCCCCCTGAAAGCTTGACCTTGATCAAGATCAAGGCGGGTTCCTGCGGCCTCAACAAAACACACTCCGAAATTTGATCTAGGTTTAGTGCCTCCTTGTCGTTAATCAAACCTTGTACGTCTTTGATACAGGTCAAGGCTGCACTTGCCCGCCTTTCTTACAGTGCACTCCAGAACGATCAAAACAGGAGTCAAGACATGGCCTCGGCCCGCTTCAAGCAATACTCGGTTCTCAGTGCCAATACCATCGCCTTTACCGTCTGTTTCATGGTCTGGACCATGTTTGGCGAGATTGGCGTGCCCATCGCCGATGAGCTGGGATTGAACGAAACCCAGTTCGGGATTCTCACCGCGGTGCCCATCCTGATCGGCTCCCTGGTGCGACTCCCCCTTGGCGCCTGGACTGACAAACTCGGTGGTCGCCCGGTTTTCTTCATTCTAATGCTGGTCACCGTACCAGCCATATGGCTCGTGCAGTTCGCCACCGAATACTGGCAGCTTCTGGTCCTGGGTGCCTTCGTGGGTCTGGCCGGCGGTTCCTTTGCGGTGGGCATCAGCTATACCGCCAAATGGTTTCCCCGTCATCAGCAGGGAACGGCCATGGGCATCTTCGGCGCCGGTAATGCCGGCGCTGCGGTCACCAAATACGTAGCACCCACCGTGATTGTGGTCTTGAGCTGGCAGCATGTGGCCAATATCTATGCTGCCATCATGCTCATCACCGCTATCCTTTTCTGGTTCTTTACCTACTCCAATCCGGAGCACAAAAACAAGTCAACCCCGACCCTGCGCGAACAGATCAAGGTCCTGAACGATGCCAAAGTCTGGAAATACTGCCAGTACTACTCTGTGGTCTTCGGCGGCTATGTGGGGGTCTCCCTGTATCTCACCCGTTACTACATGATGGAATACGGCATCGGCATTCAGCTTGCCGCGCTAATCGCCACTATCTTTGTGCTCCCTTCCGGTGTCATCCGTTCCTTTGGCGGCTGGCTTTCCGACAAATTCGGTGCCCACACCGTTACCTGGTGGTGCATGTGGTCAAGCCTGATCTGCTTCTTCTTCATGTCCTACCCCTACACCGAGTACGCTATTCAAACCCGGGATGGTGAGTTCCTCGAATTCTCCTTCGGACTGCCCATATGGCTATTCACGACTCTGCTGTTCATCGTCGGTATCGCGTGGGGTTTCGGCAAGGCCTCGGTTTTCAAGTACCTCTCTGACGAGTACGACCGCAACCTTGGCCTGGTGTCCGGCATGGTAGGCCTCGCCGGCGGCATCGGCGGCTTCCTGCTCCCGATCATGTTTGGCGCCCTGATCGATCTTACCGGCGTGACCACCACCATCTGGATGCTCTGTTTCGGCTTCACCCTGGTATCGATCATTTGGATGTGGTGGACAGAGCGGCGTGAACCAATTCTTACCCGCGACCGCTATCACCAGCCCACTGTGAAAAAAGCTGACTAAACCGCCTGATCAACAGAAATCATTGCAACGAGGAGTTTGCCCTGTGAAGACGAATCGGGATATTGAAAGTTGGGACCCGGAGGACAACGCCCTCTGGGAGCGGGAAGGAATGCGCATCGCTAACCGCAACCTTTGGATTTCCATACCCAACCTGCTCCTGGCCTTCGCGGTCTGGATGATGTGGGGAATGATTGCGGTCCAGATGCTGAACCTGGGATTTCCGTTCAGTGAAACCGAGCTCTTCACCCTGGCGGCGATTGCCGGCCTGACAGGTGCAACGCTGCGTATCCCGGCCTCGTTCATGATACGAATTGCCGGGGGCCGAAATACCGTATTCTTTACCACGGCATTGATGCTGCTCCCTTGCCTGGGTGCCTGGCAGGCGCTGCAGAATCCGGATACGCCCCTGTGGGTTTTCCAGCTGCTCGCCTTCCTGTCCGGTATCGGCGGCGGCAACTTCGCCGCATCCATGAGCAACATTTCCAATTTCTTCCCTAAGCGCCAGCAAGGCCTGGCCCTGGGATTGAACGCCGGCCTGGGTAACTTTGGCGTCACCACCATGCAGATCCTCATCCCACTGGTGATGATCGCACCGGTCTTCTGGCTGCTTTCCGGGGACCCCATGATCCTGGAACGGGCCAGCGGCACCCTGATTGGTCGAATCGAAGCCGGTACGGAAACCTGGATTCAGAATGCACCGCTGGTATGGGGACTACTGATCATCCCCGCGTGCATTGTCGCTTGGTTCGGCATGAACAACCTTCGCACAGTTACCCCCAGTCCGGGTCATCCCTTGCGCGCCTTCGCTACATTGACCGGACTATATGCGGCGGGTTTTCTGACCGCGGCCATTGGCCTTTACCTCTTCCTGCCCAGACCGGTAGGCCTTGGCGTCCTCAATATGTGGCTTGCTCTACCGCTCATCATTGTGCTGACGCTGGGGCTTCTACGCATCATGCCCGGCGAAGTCATCCGCCCCGGGATCAAGCGGCAGTTTACGATCTTCAGTGACAAACACACCTGGTCAATGACGATCCTCTACATTCTTACTTTCGGGTCGTTCATTGGTTTCTCTGCTGCGCTTCCTCTTTCCATTGAGGTTATTTTCGGCTACATGAACGAAGTCCAGGCCGACGGCTCGGTGGAACGGGTCGCCAATCCGGATGGCCCCAGTGCCTTGACCTTTGCCTGGATTGGCCCGTTTATCGGCGCCCTGATTCGGCCCATCGGTGGCTGGCTATCTGACAAGGTGGGCGGCTCCATCGTGACTCAGGCGATTTCAGTCGTCATGGTCATCGCTTCAGTTGCCGTGGGTTACGTGATGATGCTCGCCTATGGATCTGAAGCACCGCATGAGTACTTCGCGACCTTCCTCATCCTGTTCCTGATCATCTTCGCTGCCTGCGGCATCGGTAACGGCTCTACATTCAGGACAATCGGCGTGGTGTTCAGTCAGGAGCTCAAGGGTCCTGTACTGGGCTGGACATCGGCGGTGGCCGCTTATGGGGCATTCATTGCACCGCGGGTAATGGGTGAACAGATTGAAGCAGGCAGCCCGGAAGTGGCCATGTATGCCTTCGCTGCATTCTACTTCGTCTGCCTTTTCATCAACTGGTGGTTCTATCTTCGGAAGAACGCCTACGTCAAGAATCCATAAAGCGGGAAATAACGATGAGTCAGTTGATACTTAAACCCAAAGTCGTGCCTGACGGGCAAATCGGCCTGCAAGGAGTCAAAGCATGAGTCATTTTCTCGACAATCTGACCTTTTTCAAAAGGGAGAAGGAAACCTTCTCCGAAGATCACGGCGTCAAGACCGACGAAAGTCGGCGCTGGGAGGACAGTTACCGTGCTCGTTGGCAGCATGACCGAATCGTACGTTCCACCCACGGGGTGAACTGCACCGGATCCTGTTCCTGGAAGATCTACGTCAAGAACGGCCTGGTCACCTGGGAGACCCAGCAGACCGATTACCCGCGTACCCGCCCGGGCCTGCCCAATCACGAGCCCCGTGGCTGCGCCCGAGGTGCCAGCTATTCCTGGTACATCTACAGTGCCAACCGGGTGAAATACCCCATGATCCGCCGCCGCCTGCTGGAACTGTGGCGGGAAGCGAAGCAGAGTCACAGTGATCCTGTGAACGCCTGGCAATCCATCGTGGAAGACCCGAAGAAGGCCGAAAGCTACAAATCCCGGCGTGGCCTCGGTGGTTTTCTAAGGGCCGAGTGGAATGAGGCCAATGAGATCATTGCGGCGGCCAATATCTACACGGCGAAGCAATTCGGACCTGACCGGATCATCGGCTTCTCGCCGATCCCGGCCATGTCCATGGTCTCCTACGCCGCCGGTACCCGCTACCTGTCGCTGATCGGCGGCACCTGCATGAGCTTCTACGACTGGTACTGCGATCTGCCGCCGGCTTCGCCCCAGACCTGGGGTGAGCAGACGGACGTGCCCGAGTCTGCCGACTGGTTCAACTCCACCTTCCTGATGATGTGGGGCTCCAATGTGCCCCAGACCCGGACGCCGGATGCTCATTACATGACCGAGGCCCGCTATCGCGGAACGAAGACAGTCACGGTGACGCCGGACTATTCCGAGGCATCCAAGTTCGGTGACATCTGGCTCAACCCGAAACAGGGCACCGACTCTGCCCTCGCCATGGCCATGGGGCATGTCATCCTCAAGGAATGGCATGTGGAGGGAAAGAGTGAATACTTCGATGACTATGTCCGCAAGTACACCGACCTGCCTGGCCTGGTGATGCTGGACGAACAGGACGGCCGGGTGGTACCGGGCCGTTATCTGCGTGCCTCGGACCTGGCCGATAACATGGGCCAGAAGAACAATCCCGAGTGGAAAACCCTGGTCCGCGATGAGAGCAGCGGCAAGATCGTGGTGCCGCGCGGCTCCATCGGCTTCCGCTGGGGCGAGGAAGATCGCCGCTGGAATCTGGAGACCCTGGATGCCGATGGCAATGAGATCCGCCCCCAGCTCAGTGAGATCGACAGCAAGGACGAAGTGGTCACGGTGGCCTTCCCCTACTTCGGGGGTGGCGGCAATGCCCACTGGTCACACACCGAGCATGATCCTGTGCAACTTCGCAATGTCCCGGCCCGCAAGGTCAAGCTGGCCGATGGTAGCGAAGTCAAAGTCGCCACGGTCTTCGACCTGATGGTAGCCAACTACGGCATCGACCGGGGCCTGGGCGGTGGCAATGTGGCCGCCAGCTATGACGACGACGTGCCTTACACCCCAGCCTGGCAGGAACGTATTACCGGGGTACCGCGAGAGAAGGTCATCGCCGTAGCCCAGCAGTTTGCCGAGAACGCCCACAAGACCAAGGGCAAGTCCATGATCATCATTGGTGCCGCCATGAACCACTGGTACCACATGGACATGAACTACCGGGGCGTGATCAAGATGTTGATGATGTGTGGCTGCATCGGCGTCTCCGGCGGTGGCTGGGCCCACTATGTGGGGCAGGAAAAACTCCGTCCCCAGCCGGGCTGGACGCCACTGGCCTTTGCCCTGGACTGGAACCGTCCGCCACGGCATATGAACTCCACCTCATTCTTCTACAACCATACAAGCCAATGGCGGCATGAGAAGCTGGAGATTGGTGAAGTCCTCTCCCCCCTGGCCAAGGAAAGCGACTTCCAGGGCCACATGATTGACTTCAACGTCCGAGCCGAGCGCATGGGCTGGCTGCCTTCCGCACCCCAACTCGGGCGGAACCCCCTGGAGATCGGGAAGGCCGCCAAGGCGGCTGGGAAGGACCCCAAGGACTATGTGGTTGAACAGCTGAAATCCGGCGAGCTGGGCTTCGCCTGTGAAGACCCGGACAACCCCGCCAACTTCCCGCGCAATATGTTCGTGTGGCGCTCCAATCTCCTGGGCTCGTCCGGCAAGGGCCATGAGTACTTCCTGAAGTACTTGCTGGGCACCGAGACCGGCCTGCAGAACAAGGACCTGGGTGACGAAACCGACAAGCACCCCCGGGAAGTCAAATGGCGGGAAGCCGCCCAGGGCAAGCTGGATCTTCTGACCACCCTGGATTTCCGCATGTCCACCACCTGCATGTATTCCGACATCGTCCTGCCAACTGCTACCTGGTACGAAAAGGACGACCTGAATACGTCGGACATGCACCCTTTCATCCACCCGCTGACCGCGGCCGTGGATCCGGCCTGGGAATCCCGCTCCGACTGGGATATCTACAAGGGCATTGCCAAGCGCTTCGCGGAACTGGTTCCCGGTCATCTGGGAACCGAGACCGATGTAGTGACCCTGCCCCTGTTGCATGACTCGCCTGCGGAGCTGGCCCAGGCCCTGGATGTGAAGGACTGGAAGAAGGGCGAATGTGAGCCCATTCCGGGCAAGACCATGCCCAACATCGTACCGGTGGAGCGGGATTACCCGGCCACCTACGAGCGCTTCACCGCGCTTGGCCCTCTGATGGAGAAAGCCGGCAATAACGGCAAGGGCATGCAATGGGATACCAGTGAGGAAGTACAAGCGCTGCGGGATCTCAATGGCATCCAGAGCAAGGGTTCCGCCAAGGGTCAGCCGAAGATCGAGACAGCGGTGGATGCCGCCGAGACGGTGCTCATGCTGGCACCCGAAACCAATGGCAAGGTGGCCATGAAGTCCTGGCAGTCTCTGTCTGAAAAAACCGGACGCAGCCATACTCATCTGGTGGAAGGTCATGCGGCCGAAAAGCTCCGCTTTAACGATCTCAAGGCTCAGCCACGCAAGATCTACACCTCCCCCATCTGGTCCGGCATTGAATCGGAGAAGGTGAGCTACAACGCCGGCTGGACCAATGTGAACGAGATGATCCCCTGGCGCACCCTCACCGGCCGTCAGCAGTTCTACCAGGACCACCTCTGGATGCGGGCCTTTGGGGAGCAACTCTGCCTTTACAAGCCGCCAGTGGATCTCAAGACAACCGATGCCATGGAAGGCAAGCGCTCCAATGGCAACAAGGAAGTGGTGCTGAACTTCATCACGCCTCACCAGAAGTGGGGCATCCACAGCACCTATACCGACAACCTGCTCATGCTGACCCTGTCGCGGGGTGGTCCCATCATCTGGATGAGCGAGACCGATGCGGCCAAGGCAGACATCAAGGACAACGACTGGATTGAAGCCTTCAACATCAACGGTGCAATTACCGCCCGGGCTGTGGTGAGTCAGCGGGTTCCGGAAGGCATGTCCATGATGTACCACGCCCAGGAGAAGATTGTGAACACCCCCGGCTCGGAAATCACCGGCATGCGAGGCGGCATTCACAACTCCGTCACCCGAGCGGTGCTCAAGCCCACCCATATGATCGGGGGCTATGCCCAGCAGAGTTATTTCTTCAATTACCACGGAACCGTCGGTGCCAACCGTGATGAATTCATCATTGTCCGCAAGATGGACAAGGTGGACTGGATGGATAACGACGATGCCGGCGACGCCATGTATCTGGAGGGTGCCAAATGAGAATTCGAGCGCAAATTGGCAAGGTACTGAATCTTGACAAGTGCATCGGCTGTCACACCTGCTCGGTGACTTGCAAGAATGTCTGGACTTCCCGCGAGGGTATGGAGTACGCCTGGTTCAATAACGTGGAAACCAAGCCTGGCATTGGTTACCCCAAGGAGTGGGAAAACCAGGACCGTTGGAATGGCGGCTGGGTACGGAAATCCAATGGCAGCATTCAGCCCAAGATCGGTGGCCGCTGGCGAATCCTGGCGAACATCTTCGCCAACCCGGACATGCCGGCCATTGACGATTACTACGAGCCCTGGGATTACGACTACGGCTTCCTCCAGAATGCGCCGGACACCAAGACCATGCCCACGGCCCGGCCGCGCTCGGCCCTGACCGGCAAGCGTATGGAGAAAATCGAGTGGGGCCCCAACTGGGAGGAGATTCTTGGCACCGAGTTCAAACACCGCGCCAAGGACTACAACTTCGAGGGTGTGCAGAAGGAGATCTACGGGCAGTTCGAAAACACCTTCATGATGTACCTGCCCCGCCTCTGCGAGCACTGCCTCAACCCCACTTGCGTGGCATCCTGCCCCTCTGGAGCTATCTATAAGCGGGAAGAAGACGGCATTGTCCTCATCGACCAGGAGAAATGCCGAGGCTGGCGGATGTGCGTCTCCGGTTGCCCCTACAAGAAGATTTACTACAACTGGAAAACAGGCAAATCCGAGAAGTGTATCTTCTGCTACCCGCGCATCGAGGTGGGTGAGCCAACCGTCTGTTCTGAAACCTGTGTGGGCCGGATTCGCTACCTGGGCGTGCTGCTCTACGACGCCGACCGCATCGAAGGGGCCGCCAGCGTGCCCAATGAGCAGGACCTCTACGAGGCTCAGCTGGATGTCTTCCTGGATCCCAATGACCCGGAAATCATCGCCGAGGCCCGCAAGCAGGGTATTCCTGAGAACTGGATTGAAGCGGCCCAACAGTCGCCGGTCTACAAGATGGCCATGGACTGGAAGGTCGCCTTCCCATTGCATCCGGAGTACCGAACCCTGCCCATGGTCTGGTATTGCCCGCCCCTGTCGCCCATTCAGTCGGCGGCAGACGCCGGCAAGATCGGCTTCAACGGTGAGATTCCGGACGTGGATGCGCTACGGATCCCGGTACGTTATCTCGCCAATATGCTAACTGCGGGTGAGGAAGAGCCCGTCGTTCTGGCCATGGAACGCATGCTGGCCATGCGCGCCTTTATGCGGGCACGCCATGTGGATGGTGTGGAAAAGCCGGAAGTGCTGGAGCGGGTCGGCCTGGACGTGGAGACCGTGGAAGACATGTACCGTTACATGGCCATTGCCGACTACGAAGATCGCTTCGTGATCCCCACCAACAAGCGGGAGAACTCTGAATCCATCTACGATGGTATCAGTGAGCGTGGCGGCTGCGGCTTTAGCTTCGGTGGTGGCTGTGATGCTGGTCACAGTGACCCGGATGTCTTCGGTGGAAAACCGCTAGCACAGCGCAAGTTCTTCCCCATCAAAGCAGACAGGGAGAAGGCATGATGCTTACGCTGAAAGTCATATCCAGGCTCATGGCCTACCCTAGCGAGGAGACCGTTCAGGCTGCTCCGGAGATGCTGAAGGCACTCCGAAAAGAGCAGGCACTGAGCCAAGAGCGGATGACGACGCTGGAGGCATTCATCCAGCGCCTACAGGAAGCCCCGCTGATGACTTTGCAGGAAGAGTATGTGGCCCTGTTTGATCGGGGCCGCCATCTTTCCCTGCATCTTTTCGAGCATGTCCACGGTGAGTCCCGTGACCGGGGACAGGCCATGGTGGAGCTGATCAATTACTACCGTGAATCCGGCCTGGAACTGGATGCCCGGGAGCTGCCGGACTATCTGCCTCTGCTGCTGGAGTTTCTCTCCACCCGTTCCAGGGAGGAAATTCAAGCCATGCTGAATGACGCCATGGCCGTGATCGTGCTGCTCGGCGCCCGGCTGAGAGAAAAGGCTTCCGACCGGGCCGTGCTATTCGAGGCTCTGGTGGAAATCGGTGGTGAACCGGCCGAAGCAAAGGCCATGCGGGAGCAGGCTGCGAAGGAAGGCCCGGATGAAACCATCACCAAGATGGATGAAATCTGGGAAGAGGAACAGGTCACCTTCATGGCCAACCACGATCCGAGTCAGTCGGGCGAGGGCTGCCCCATCTCGCAAAGCGGCAAACCGCAACAGGAGGTTCCCATCCAATGGATGGAGAAACCCGGCCAATCACCATCCAACGGCGCTGGCCGTAGCTGACTGTCGGAGGACACATCATGGAAATCTATCTGAACCAATTCTTCTTCGGCGTCTTTCCCTACATCGCTGGCGCCATCTTCATCCTGGGTTCCCTGCTCCGTTATGAGCGGGGCCAGTACACCTGGCGGGCCATGTCCAGCCAGACGCTAAACAACAGCCGAGCCTTCCGCTGGGGCAGCGTGATGTTTCATGTGGGCATCATTTTGCTCTTCTTCGGGCATCTTTTCGGGCTGCTGACACCGCCGGAGGTTTATCAGGCCATCGGCATCACCACGGCGGCCAAGCAACAGATTGCCATCTGGGCCGGTGGCATCTTCGGCATGATCTGCCTGGCCGGGATGACCATTCTGGTATGGCGGCGATTGTTCAATGAAAGGGTCCGTGCCAACAGCGCCCCGGCAGACACTTTCATCCTGGTGCTGCTCTACCTGCAGCTGCTCACCGGCCTGGCCACCATTGCCGTATCCGTGGATCACCCCGACGGCTATGTCATGGTTCAGCTCGGTTCCTGGGCACAGTCCATCGTTACCTTCCAGGCCGGCGCCTGGGAGTATGTTGTGGACGTGCACTGGATCTACAAGCTGCACATGTTCCTGGGGATGATCATGTTCACCGCCTTCCCCTTCAGTCGGCTGGTGCACATCTGGAGCTGGCCGGTGGCATACGTTCGCCGGGCATACCAGGTCGTTCGGGCTCGCTGAGCCCGAATGACCAGCGTAGGAGCGGATTTATCCGCGATTGAAGCTGGGAATGCGATTGGGAAGCCATAACGGCATCTCATCGTGGATATCGCGAATGAATTCGCTCCTACGGGATGTTGAAAAACCGGAGGTTTTTCCAAAATGACAGTACAAATGCATGACCCCCGCGCCGGTTCAGCGGATATTCGGGTGAATGGCCGGGTGATCAGCGAAGACAGCATCAATCGGGAAGTGCAGTATCATCCTGCCGCCAATCTGCGCACGGCACGGCGAAATGCCGCCACCGCACTGGTTGTCCGGGAATTGCTACTGGATGAGGCCGAGCGCCAGGGTCTGAGTGAGATCACCCCGGAGGGGGATGAAACCCGCGAGGAAGCCATGATCCGGGAGCTTCTGGATCGCAATGTGGATCGACCGGAACCCACCGAGGCGGACTGCCGCCAATGGTTTGACGCCAATCGCGACAAGCTCCGGATCCCGGATCAGCATGAGGTCTCTCATATCTTGCTGCCGGCCCCGCCGGATGATGACGAACTGCGCGACCAGGCCAGGAAGCAGTCCAAGGAACTGATCCGTCAATTGCGAGAAGAGAATGCCAGCTTCCTGACCCTGGCCCGGGAGCATTCCCGCTGCCCATCAGCGGAAGAAGGCGGGCACCTGGGCATCATTGCACGCGGCCAGACCACGCCGGAGTTCGAACGCGCCCTGTCCCGCCTGCCCGTGGGTGAAGCGGCCGAGCATGCCGTGGAGAGCCGCTATGGCTTTCACATTGTTCTCATCCATCACCGTGATGAAGGCCGCCCTCTGGATTTCGAGGAAGCCCGCCCTCAGATCGAGAGTTACCTGGTGGAGTCTGTCTACCGTCGGGGAGTCAGCCAATACATCTCGATACTGGCTGGCCAGGCAGAGATTCAAGGCATTGACCTGGACGCGGCGACCTCACCGCTGGTTCAATGAATAGCACAGTAGGAGCGGATTCATCCGCGATCGGCTTCGGGCGGGCACGGCGCCCTCTCATTGTGGGAATCGCGAATGAATTCGCTCCTACGGTGGTCCTATGAAACGCTGTACAGATTCTTTACCGGGACAAATATGAACACAACTCAGATTGCCGAAAGAACCATCCACGGCTTCGACGACATGATCGCCATCGCCGCTGCTGAGCCGCAGCCGCACAAGCTGCTGACGGTATTGCTGCGGATTGACCATGCCTACGCCCAGGGTGAGGATGGCAAGACACGTCCCATCGAGAACGAGGGTGAGCTGGTGCCAATTGCCATAAAGAGCTTCGACATCAATGAGAAGCTGGATTTTGCCAGCCTCAAGCAGGATGCCGATGCCGGGGCGCCGGGCTGGGGCCTGATGATGACAGCGGTGCTGCCCGGCCAAGGCCCCAATCCGCCTTCCGAGGAAGACGTGGACAATCATCTCAAGCGCATGGCCCAGACCATCATGTCCGGCGGCAGCCTGGAGCGCTTCCTGTTCATTGACCGGGAAGGCAATCCGGTGAGCATGGAGTCACAACATGGCTGAGCCTGTCAGCTGCGACAGCAATGCGCACAAGCTGATGAGCGTGGAGGCCGCCCGGGACCAGCTTCTGGCGGCAGTCGCGCCATTGACTGGCGAGGAAACGCTGCCCCTGGCCGACTGCCTGGGCCGAACGTTGGCGCGATCGGTAATTGCCGACAGCCCCACGCCCCCGGCGGACAACAGCGCCATGGATGGCTATGCACTTCGTGCGGCTGAATTCGAAGCCGGTGAAGGGATGCCCCTGAGTCAGCGTATTCCCGCCGGCCATGCGCCCCCCCCGCTCGAACAGGGCACAGCAGCCCGGATCTATACCGGCGCAGTGATCCCGGCAGGCGCCGATACGGTAGTCATGCAGGAACGCTGCCGGGAATCAGATGGCCGGGTATGGATCGATGGTGCGATCAAAGTCGGCGACAACATCCGCCGGGCCGGCGAGGACATTGCGGCCGGTGACGACATCCTGCCTGCCGGGCGACGCCTGCGCCCGCAGGATATTGGCGTTGCTGCTGGCTCCGGCCTGGCTGAACTGACGGTCCGCCGCTGCCCGGTGGTGGCCATCCTGTCCACCGGCGATGAACTGGTCCAGCCGGGTCAGCCCCTGGGCCCGGCCCAGATCTACAACAGCAACGAAAGCATGTTGAGCGGCCTGCTCACTGAAATGGGCTGCCAGGTCCTGCCGGCCTGGCGTGTGGCGGACACCCCCGAAGCCACACACAAGGCACTGCAGGAGGCGGCCGCCCGATCGGATCTGATCATCTCCAGCGGCGGTGTTTCCGTCGGTGACGAGGATCACGTCAAAGCCGCCGTACAGGCACTGGGTGCCCTGGATTTGTGGCGGATAGCGGTCAAACCGGGCAAACCCGTGGCCTTCGGGCATGTGAGCCATCAAGATCGCCAGGTGGCCTTTCTGGGGCTGCCCGGCAACCCGGTCTCCCTGTTCGTGACCTTTCTGCTTTTTGGCGCTCCCCTGTTGCGCCATCTGCAGGGCCGGGACAGGATCGTCCCGGCACCTGTCCCACTGCCTGCCAACTTCGAGCGCCCGAAGCCCGGCAAGCGCGAGGAATACCTCCGCGTCCGCGTCGAGGACGGCCGCCTCCAGACCTATCCCCACCAGGGCTCCGGAGTGTTGAGCTCCGCCAGCTGGGCGGATGGTTTGGCGAGGGTGCCTGCCGGGGAGACAGTGGCCTTGGGCGATGCAGTGGCGTATTACGCCTTTGAAGCGTTGAATTGCTAATCAAAGCGTCCGTAGGAGCGAATTTATTCGCGATCACAGGCAAGGAAATGCCAACGTGCCCGCTGGCAGACCATCGCAGATAGATCCGCTCCCACGGAGGCGAACCTCGGTATCTTGCTAAGGAAAACCCATGTCACGTAAAGGTTGCGCCGACAAACCCTTCCGCCCCATCCGCATTGCGGTGCTGACGGTGTCCGATTCCCGTACCCGGGAAAATGACACCTCCGGTGATACCTTGCAGGAGCGGCTGGAAACCGCCGGGCATGAGCTGGCCGAGCGGATGATCGTGAAGGACGACATCTTCCAGTTGCGGGCCGTGGTCTCGCGCTGGATTGCCGATGAGGCGGTGGATTGCGTGCTGATCACCGGCGGCACGGGAATCACCGGGCGGGACAACACCCCCGAGGCCATCCGTCCCCTGCTGATACGGGACATTCCGGGCTTCGGCGAGCTTTTCCGCCACTACAGTCTTGAGGAGATCGGCACCTCTACCGTCCAGTCCCGGGCCTTCGCCGGCACGGCCAACGCCACTCTCGTCTTCGCCCTACCCGGCTCCACGGGGGCCTGCCGCACCGCCTGGGACCGGATTCTGGGCGACCAGCTCGACAGTCGAACCGGGCCGTGCAATTTTATTTCCCTGATTCCTCGCCTGAATGAGGTGTAATGAACCCCATTGCGTGGTGCGGAATTCCGGCCTTTGATCGCGGATGAATCCGCTCCTACGGTGCCTATGGTGCACGCCTATGCCATCGCAGGAGCGGATTAATCCACGATTCCCCTCTCAGTCTAAGACCCGGCTTCACAGGTCTGTCGGGCGATCCTAAGGCGACGTTTTTCCTCCAGGCTCTGCAACAGCAGGGGAATGACAATCATGGCCGAGCCAAGGTAGAACCAGACGTCCGGGACCTCGGCGAACCATAGCCAGCCCACAACCATGGCCCAGATCAAGCCGGTGTATTCGGCACTGGTGACCTGGTTGGCGGCGCAGTGGCGATAAGCCAGCAGAATGGTGATGTTGTAGCCGAGAATGAAGAAGGACGAGGCAAAGGCCGTGCCCAGCAGGGAGGGGTCAAAGGGCGCCCCTTCCAGCACGGCGAGCAGGATGGCCGCCGGCAGGACATAGGCATGGGTCAGCATCAGGGTATGCACCATGCTCTGCCCCCGGGGCAGCTTTCTCACCAGCAGGGCATTGATGGCCAGGGCAATGGCCAGACCCAGGGCACTCAGACTTTCCCAGCTCAGGTCCACCGGGCGCAGAATCACCACAATCCCGAGAAACCCGCTGATAACCGCCACCAGGCTCAGGCCTGTCAGGCGCTCACCAAAGAACCAGACCCCAAAGACCATCACCAGCACGGGGGCGGCGTAGAAGATGGCATTGGCGGTGGCCAGGGGCAGACTGTTCAGGGCCACGATCATGCACAGCACCCCGGCCAGCCCCACATGGGCGCGGATCAGGTGGATACGGCTGCCCTCGAACAGGCGGCGACGGTCAATCATGGCCAGAAAGGGCAGCAGCATGACCAGGGTGGCGATCACGCGCAGCAGCACGAACTGGAAGATGGCCACATCGCCACCCTGCCATTTGATGATGCTATCCGAGATGATGGCCAGGAAGTTGCCGATCACCAGAAGCAAAATTGCGCTGTTTACGGTGCGTCCGGACATGTCACGCCCTCGCTAGGGGATTCGCTGAAATTGAGGGCTCATTCTAGCCAGGCCCACCCATGATGTATAATGACCTTTATTGACCCTCTATTAGTTTTTCTCATAGGTCGATTATTGTGGAACTGCCACCCCTGAAGACACTCCCTGTATTCGAAGCCGTGGCACGCCTTCGCAGCTTTTCCCTGGCCGCCCAGGAACTTCATGTGAGCCAAAGCGCGGTAAGCCACCAGATCCGGCAACTTGAGGGCTTTCTCGGCGAAACCCTTTTCCACCGGGCTGGCCGACAGATCCGGCTCACGGACGAAGGGGCACAGTACTATGAGCAGATCGGCTCCGCCCTGGGCCAGATCCGCCGTGCCACGCAGCAATTGCAGGGTCAGCAGGACAGTCAGATTCGGCTAGCCGCTTACAGTTCCTTTGCCGTGAGCTGGCTGATTCCCCGAATGGAGGAACTACAGCGTCAGCACCCTCAACTGGATCTCGACCTTGAAATGCTCAGTGATTTGCCCAGAATGTCGGACCGGGTGGGCGACTGCTTCATCGCAATCAACCCTAAGCAACGCGGCTACAGCTCCGAGCTGCTCTATTCGGAGAAGATGTTCCCTGTCTGCAGCCGCCGTTACTGGCAGCAAATCTGCCGGGACCTGCAAGAACAAGGCCTGATCACTGAACCCGAACCGGAGCAGCTTCAGCCCGGGCATTTGAAGCAATACACCCTGCTCTCCGCGACCAGCATCTTCGAGAAAAAGAATGAAGACTGGCGTCGCTGGCTGGCCCGTGCCTCACTGACCATTTCGCCCGCCACCAGAATCCAGCATTTCAGTCATATGCTGCTGGCCCACGAAGCCGCCCGGCACCACCAGGGCATCGCCCTTAGTAACGATTATATGTTTGATTCAGGGGATGCCGAGCTGGTTCGGCTGCCCTGTCACATACTGGACACTGGCGACGAATTTCATTTCGCCTACAAGACCAGCCGCCGTCACGAACCCGCCATTCGCCTGCTCAAGCAATGGCTGATCACTCAGGCCGTCCAATCCGGCCTCCGCAGCCCCTAGGGAGCCTGCTTGCACACCCAATTCGCCCATGAAACACTGAATCTTCCAACAAGACTATGGGGGAGAGATAATGCGTCATTGCTGCCTGGGCCTGGTGGCTCTGATTCTGTCCGTCAGCAGCGGCACGGCCGTCGCGCTATCGGAGAAACAACGACCTGTTTTCCTGCAGGTGGACCAGAGCCAACCCCGAATGAGTGAAGCCCGCTCACCATCAGACAGTAAAGAGCGCCAACCCCTGATTGCCGATCTCGAGGCAATCAGCCAATACGAGCACCTGACCTTCCTGGACGCCAAGGGCCATGCCCTCGAGCTCCGCCAGACAGAAATCCAACAGCGCGGGCCCGGATCCTACGCCTGGCATGGTCAGGTACATGACTCTGACCAGCGCATCGGCTCAGCAACCTTCACAATCCGCCAGGAGCGGGTTCATGGCCTGATCAGCCTCCGGGAGGGGCGATACCGGGTCAGCACCGATGGTGAAAAACGCGTCTGGCTTGATCGGATTGACCCGGACGCCGCCCCGGCGCAACACCCGAAACACCTGGAGCAACTATTAACTGGATCGACCGAGCCCTCCCCTCAGGCTCGATCACAGACGGCCGGAGCAACGGCGAAAACCGCCGTGGTGGATGTACTTGCCTTTTACACCGACGACACCATCGCTGAGCATGAAGATGAAGCCGGACTGCGGCTTTTTCTGACCAATGCACTGGACATGGCCAATACGGCGCTAGTGGATAGTGAAGTGGATCACCGCTTTCGCCTCGTTGGCTTGATTCATTGGTCCTACCAGGAAGATCCCGAGGGCATGTTCCAGGCTTTGAACAGTTTCCGGAATGATAGCCAGGTCGAACAACTGCTGGATCTATACGCCGCAGATCTTGGTGCCGGCTCCGGGGTATTCGAAGACTTCTGTGGCGTTGCCTATCTGCTTACCGAGTACACTCGCAGCTTTAAAAACGGCTTATCCATTAACAATGTGAATAATGCCTATCCCTGCCAGGAAATACAGGTTCTGGCGCATGAGATGGGGCATAACCTGGGCCTGGCTCATGACCCGGACAACGCGGGTGACCCGGAAAGTCTCATTGAACCTTTTGCCTATGGCCACGTGGAAGTTGATGAGTTCAGCTCGGTCATGGCCTATCACCCCGGCTGCGGCGGCGGCGTCTACGACAACTGCTTTGGTGTCGACTTCTTCTCCAACCCGGATATCATCGATCCCGATTCCGGCCTGGCAGTCGGGATTGAGGGGGAAAGAGACAACGCAGAGGTCCTTCGTCGAAGTATGTCCTATGCCACTGATTGGCGTCAGCCACCGGCTTCCCTGGCCGACGCACTGGGCGTTTCCGGGCACGTTAGCACGGAAGGTGACGGACTATGGACGGCCCAGAACCAGGTGGCACTGAATTCCCATCCGAGCGTTATCAGTGGTCCAGTCTATGCCGAAGAAGAATCCTGGCTTCGCTGGGAACCTGATGCCGAGGGTATCGATTCGCTGGCGTTTTCCCTTCGTGGTACCCCTAACACACAGGGCAAGCTAAGAATCATGGCAGATGAGGAAGAGCTTCTGAGCCTGGAGGAATTCCCCGAAGAATGGGTCCGCCATGAGCTGGACATCCCGAAAGACGTGTCTCGGATTAGCTGGGTCTGGCAATCGCAGGAACGCCCCAGCACCGGCGGCAGTCTGTCCGCGGTTTACCTCGGCGACGTGAACCGCGAATCCTCACCGCCCATCAGTGGCGGTTCCGGGGGCTGCAGCCTCAATCCCAATGGCTCCCTGGATCCCACCTGGCTGCTTTTTCTCTTTGGCCTGCTACTCATGGCGTTTCGCAGAGCCTGGACACCGCGATATTCCTTGAACCTGGAGAAGCCGTATGTACCGTAGTATCCGCAGATCACTGGGCCTCACACTGGGCCTCGGCATCATCCTCCTCCCTGCCATGGGATGCACGGACCGCCCCGATACGCTCCGTATTGGCGCCACCATGTCGGAGAGTGGCGCATATGCGACCCAGGGCACCGCGGCCAGAAACGGTTATCTTCTCTGCCAGGAACATCTCAATGAAGCTGGCGGTATTCTGAACCGTCCTGTCGAGTTCACCATCCTGGACGACCGCTCTGATCCGGAACTGGCACCAGAACTGTACGAGAAACTAATTAGCAAGCATGAAGTAGATGCCGTCATGGGGCCATACGGCTCCACCTTGACCGAGGCCGTGGCACCGGTCACCGAAGCCCATGAAATGATCCATATCTCCCCACTGGCGGCAACGACCTCCATATGGGAACAGGGACGGGAGTATCTGTTCATGGTTCTGCCTCCGGCCGAGCTTTTCCTTGCCGGCGTCATGCATCTGGCCGCCGAGCGAGATCTGAACAGGATCGCGGTGGTCAAGGAGGATCAATTATTCCCCCGTGCTGCTGGAGCCGGCGCACAGCAAACAGCAGAGGACCTGGGCCTGGAGGTGGTATTCCACACCGCCTACGAGAGTGGCACGGAAGACTTCTCCTCCATTCTCCGTCAGATCCGCGATGGAGATGTTGAAGTGCTTGCCATGGCTGCTTCCAACCTGGATGACTTCATCCGGATGACTGAGCAGCTCCGGGATTCCAGCATTGATTTGAAGATGTTTGGCAGTTCCGGCGCAGTAGAGGAGTATATCGAGACTTTAGGTGAGGATGGTGAATACACCTACGGTCTTTCCGCCTGGGAACCGACACTCGATCGGCCGGGTATCGAAACCTTCGTGGCTGATTATCAGGAGCGTTTTGATCGGGCACCCAGTTTTCATGCCGCTGGAGCCTATGGCAGTTGCCGGCTGTTTGCCAAGGCAGCTAAGGAGGCAGGCAGCATTGAGTCGGGAGCGCTGCGTACGGCCCTTCTGGACATGAGAACGACGACCTTGTTTGGCCCCTTCGAAGTTGACAGTCGTGGTTACCAGATTGCCAATCAGGGTATCCTGATCCAATGGCAGGATGGCGAAAAAGCCGTCGTGTGGCCAGAAGAACAAGCGACAGCGGAACCCCGATTCCCCACACCACCGTGGGACGAGCGCGGCAGTGACTAAGCACAAGCTACTCAAGAAAGCCCGACGGCACGCCGGTGAGGTAATTGCTTTTCTGCGCGAGCATTTTTCCATTGTCGGCTTGCTGCTTGGTGCTATCTTCTTCGCTTTCTCGCTGACACCCTCTTTGTTGCCAAGAAGCGAGATGGTGCAAGGGCTTATTTCCGGCCTGTCCCTGGCTGCGGGATACGGACTGGGGGTGATGGGGACATGGCTTTGGGCCATTCTGGGCATCCCTTCACCACCGCGAAGGATCTTCTACGGAATCAAATCGTTTATCGCAGTCGTGTCCGGCCTGCTTATTGTGGTCTTCCTCTGGCGTGCGGATACCTGGCAGAACAATATTCGAGAACTCATGGGGATGGACCCTACGTCAGGCATTCGCTCTTTGGTAGTCGCTATCGTTGCCGTTCTCATCTTCTTTCTATGCCTTGCCCTGGCCCGTCTTTTCCGCAAGACCTTCCGCTATCTTGCTACCCAGCTGGAACGCATCGTACCGCCTCGGGTTTCCCATATCCTGGGACTCGCCACGGCCTTCCTGCTGTTCTGGGCGATCATCGACGGCATCCTGTTCTCACTGGCACTTCGAAGCGCCGACACGACCCATCGACAGCTGGACGCGCTGATGGAACCGGAGATAGAAGCACCCGACAATCCTTATCGTGCCGGTGGCCCCGACTCGCTCCTGGCCTGGGAGGACATGGGGCGACAGGGTCGTCGTTTCCTGGCAGGTGGGCCCACAAGGGAAGACTTTCAGGCCTTCGCGGAACAGGAAAGCAACGAAGTAATCCGGGTATACGTAGGCCTCAATGCCGCCGAAACGCCGGAGGAACGGGCCGGCCTGGCGCTCGCAGAACTCAAGCGACTGGGTGCATTTGAACGCTCCATGCTCGTTCTGATTACCCCGACAGGCACCGGCTGGGTGGATCCGGCCGGCATTAACCCCATAGAACATCTCAAGCGAGGGGATATTGCCAGCGTGGCGGCCCAGTATTCCTATCTGCCAAGCCCCGTGTCGCTCATGGCCGAGGGAGCCTATGGAATGGAGAGCGCCCGTGCCCTGTTCCAGGCCGTCTATGGCCATTGGAGCAATCTTCCGAGAGATGACCGGCCGGCTTTGTACCTCTTTGGCCTGAGCCTGGGCGCGCTCAACTCGGACCGTTCCTTTGATTTCTATGACATCATCGAAGATCCCTTCGATGGCGCCCTATGGAGTGGCCCTCCCTTCCGCAGCCCGACCTGGCAGGATGCCACGGAGCGACGCAACCCCGGATCCCCCGCCTGGCTGCCGAGATTCAGAGATGACTCGGTTATTCGCTTCGCCAACCAGCACGGGGGGCTCAGGAAGGGCGCCACAGACTGGGGCGATTTCCGTATCGCCTTCCTGCAATATGCCAGCGACCCCATTACCTTCTTCTCCCCCCAAAGCCTCTACAGCGAACCCGATTGGCTAAAGTCACCCCGGGGGCCGGATGTGAGCAAGGACCTCCGCTGGTTTCCGGTGGTGACCATGCTCCAACTGGCCGCTGACATGACTGCCGGCACGGCGCCCCCCGGCTATGGGCATACCATTGCTGCCGAGCACTATTTTGATGCCTGGCTAGCCCTTGTGGAGCCCAGGGGATGGACTGAGTCGGACCTCGAGATCCTGCGGGAGAAGTTCAGCCCCCACTGAGAATGAACTTACCGCCTGCTTGGGGGCTAGACGTGTATAAAGAATGGGACATATCGTACAAGGTGATAGCGCTCTCAATAACTGCTATGAGGCGTGACATGGCAAGGACGTTCTGCCAGTCCGGGATTTCATCCTGCCGATTTTAACCGTCCTTTCTTGTTCGGCGCTTCCCGACAACGCCCCAGCAAGTTCAAGGCCGGCTCTGCTCCCGTGCCGAGTCACCGATGTTTCCCTTGAGCGCCTCCATCTTGCCGGTATACCGGCGCTCGGTTGCCGGTCGCCCGGCCAGCTCCACCGCCCTGGAAAGCGCCTGAATGCTTCGCTCCGGCTCACCCAAGGCCTCGTAGACCATGGCTTTTCGCCACCAGGCTTCGTGCAGATACGGCGCCTGCTCCAGGCTCATGCGGAACCATCGCAGGGCCTGCCGGTAGTCCCCAGCCACCCTGGCGCTTTCACCCAGCTCGACCCAGTGGAAAGGGTTGGGATCCTCCATTTCCTCCAACCGCGCCTCCAAGCGCTCCGCCTCATCGTATCGTTCCTGCCGGACCAGGAGATTTCGATAATTGGTCAACACGCTTGGGCTGAGCCCGTGAACATTGATGATGTAGTCGTAATAATGCTCTGCCGAGACAACATCACCCCGCCTGGAATGAAGTATGCCCATTAGATTCAGGACATCCGGCTGATTCGGCTCAAACTCCAGGGCTCGATTGGCCAATGAAAATGCGCGATCAATCTCTTCTTTCAATAACGCGTCCACCGCCAGATTCCGGTAGTAGAAAGCGACAAACTCATCCCGAGACAAAGATCGGCTATTAACGCCGGTACGGAATGGAAAATAATCGATGATCACACTCGGGCGCTGGAGAACGACCACCCGCTCAGTGGCCCGATATTCCGGGTCCAGGATGCGGGTCCGTACATGATGGATGCTCAACAGGACGTGCTCGGTTCGGTCAAAGGCCGGCATGGTATCCAGAATCTCGATTTCATACTCAAGCCCGACGAGATCCGAAATGGCAATACTGATAGCAGCGACTGCCATGCAGTTCATCTCTCCCCGTTCGAGGGCATCACTTGCCGAGAGAGGGGAATCCACGTAGTCGAGGCGAAAGACGCGCGACTCGAGATAGTCCCGAATCCTGTAATGAGTGGGAACCCGGTCACCACGACGATGAAACACTTCAAGAAAGCGCTCTTCCTGTGACTTGGTCAGCCGAAATATCTGGTCAACGGGCTTCAGATCACCGACTGGTTCAAAGAGAGCGTGATTAGGCAATGGTGCCTGAGGCACAGACCCTGATTCATCTGAAGGAATCTCAGAGGCGGGGCGGGAAGCACAAGAAGCCGTCAGCAGGACCATGACAAAACTCAAGCAAATACCCGCTACGCTACTTCGAATCACGCTTCGCAATGACAGCTGATACATCTTCAAAAGAAGCCTCCAACTCCACCTGAGATTCCCCAACGAGCCCGGAAAGGTCGTGCTTGAGTCGCCAAATAAATTCAGCGGGATCACTCACGTCAGACTTATCGGTCCCATGAATTGCAACCCAGCCATCACGGCCAAGCCATTTTGCGAGATAGACTGCCACATCGGCGATATCCACGATCTGCTCCCAACTGAGCACATCGGGCTCTCCCGGCAGGAAGGGCAGATGTGACACGCCAATGGAGCAGGAACAGCTCAGATCGCGTCCCTCTCCTTCTATTTGACAACGGTGATTACTGGCCCTTTCGCGTATTCTCTCAACCATCACCCGACAGCGGGCGGCCTCGGTCTGACGGGCAACAATAAGAAATTCCTCGCCACCCCAGCGTACAACATAGTCAGAATCCCTGAGTTCATCATCAATGATTTCGGCATAGGCTTTCAGGATCTGATCACCCGCCTTATGGCCACAACAATCATTGATTTCCTTGAAATGGTCCAGGTCCACCATCATGAAGACAATATCCCGGTTTGGGTGTTCAGCATTCCCGGCATAGGCTCGACGGGTCTGAGCAACATCGGTCCCAATCTGATTATGGAGATATCGTCTATTTTTCAGACCGGTAAGAGGATCAGTGATGGCGGCGGCGGCCAATTGTGAATTTGCCGCTTCCAGGTCTCGCGTGCGATCCCTGACCAGCGTCTCCAATTCACGCCGCCTGACATCCAGCTGACGCCATCGCAATGAAACACCCGCCCAGAAGAGCCCAATTGTCGCAGGCGCTACTGCCAGCCAGAACCAGAGAGTCGCCCAAATGGGTGGCTTGACCTTGAAGGGGAAGCTGGCGGCTTCCTCGCTCCAGACGCCATGCGCATTGCTGGCCGTGACTTCAAAAACATAATCACCGCCCCCCAGATTGCCGTAGGTGACCGGCCTGTGGCTCTCCAGTTCATTCCATTGCTCTGACACTCCCTTGAGCCGATACCGGTAACGCACGGCATCTTCCGCCTGAAAGCTCAGGCCGGCAAAATGAAAATCCAGGCTACCCGCCCCATGGGGAATCTCACTGCCTGCCTCAATTCTCTCCCCTTCCAGCTCCACTGATTCGACTCTCGGGAGTGGTGCTGCGACATTCAAGTGATCATGCATCGGGTCGTACTGGACCAAACCATCGGCGGATCCAAACCAGATATGCCCTGTATGGCATTCGACAGCTGTTGTGGCCCCGCCTTCCAAATGCAACAGCCCATCTTCCAAACCGAAATTCCGGAAATTTCCATCCGAATCCAATCGGGACAAACCACGATTGGTATAAACCCAAACCTGGCCCTGCCGATCCCGAATCACCTGCCAGCCGAAATTATCGACAAGGCCGTCTTCTACGCTGTAGCGATTAATGTTGCCATCACCTGTCACATGAAAAAGACCATCCCCATTGCTAGCCAGCCACATGCCACCACTTTCATCAGGCGCCATGTCCCAAATGGTCTCGCCGGTGAGGCCATTGCCAGCATTGTACTGAGTCAGCGTGTCGCTCTCGCCGCCCGAATCGTCATAGACGTAGGCCCCCTCATCCACAGTCGCAATCCATAAACGTCCATGAGCATCTTCCTTGAAACGAATTGGATAGCTTACCTCCTCCAGGTGCGTTGGCGGGGGAAGTATCTCTCCGCCATCAAATCGAACGATCCCCTCGCGAGTGCCAATCCATGCCCGGTCTAGACTATCCACAAAAACGGAAAGTGTCCGATTACCTGGGAGACCATCCTGGTCGAAATAGCGCGCAATGATGCCTTCCCCCTCTCGCCAATGGTTGAGGCCGTTTACCGTGGCGATGAGTGCCTCCCCTGGAGCAGGAAAATCAATGGAAAATATTCTGGGGTCACTCAGGCCATCCTCTGAGAGAATCAACAGGCTGCGCTGAAAATCCCAACCCTCGTCGGTCTTTGGCACGACTTGAACGCCCTGCCTCGTGCCCAGCCACAGCCGGTGTCGTTCATCTTCAGCAATGGCCCGGACAAAGTCATGATGCATGCCATTGGAGCTGTCATAACCCCTGAACGGGCCCGGCACGAGTTTACTCAAGCCATAATCATGGCCCATCCAGGCGAGTCCCTCCCGGTCCACGAAGAGAGAGTGGACATTATTGTCGGCGAGACCACTTTCAGTGGTGATCTGCCTGATGCCATTGGAGGCTAGCTGATAGACGCCATAACCACTGGCGACCCAGAGATCGTCATCCTGGCCCAGGGCCAGGGATACGATGTCCACAGCACCGGATTTCCCGGATGGCAGGGGGGATACAAAAATACTGCCCTGGTAGTAGACAAATAGTCCTGCAGTCGTGCCAAGCCAGACCTTTCCATCCCGGGCCAGCATGGTGGCGACCGTCAGCTCGGCTCCCCCTTCAGGAATGGAAAACCCGTCATCTTGTGGAGGCTTCTGCGCAATCCCCTCCACCGTCCCGGCCACCACCGTGCCATCCGACAGAGTGACCACGCTTTGAACGGAACTGACAGGAAGCCCGTCCTTGTCCGTATACTGCTGATACAGCTCCCCTTGCACGCGGAACAATCCCCGATTGGAGGCTACCCAAAGCCTCTCCGGATCCAAATGCAAGTCATAGACATATGCCTCGTCAAGACCCGGCACATCAAGACAGGAAAAGCGCGCTTCGCCCGCTGACTTTTTGCACACGCCGGCACCAGTGGCCACCCAGATAGTCCCATCGGGATCGCTGGCAATGGCCTCCACTGCATTGGCGCCCAGCCCGCTGGCAGTCGTGAAAGTCTCAAACTGAACCCCGTTGTAGCGACTGACGCCGCCATAGGTACCGAACCATAGATACCCCCGGTAGTCCTGGTGAATACTCAGGACCTGGGTCTGGGGCAGACCATCCTGGACATCGTAGTGGTGAAAATTGAGCAGGCCCGCCTGGGCCGAAAAACTCAGAAGAAGAAGAACTGACACGAGCCAAAATCGTCGCGACGCAATCGATAATCTCGACAACTGCCCCATTCACTCCCCCCAAAAATCCCGCCTGCGCTCTGCGGCCCCCGAGTTGCCCTGCCGTGCCCGGCAACGAGGCATACCCTGGGCGCCTTCTCCAAAGCATAGCAGCATAATCTCCTGATTCCGACGCCGCCTTGCGCGGCAGCGAAACACCTGGAATCAGCCTGATAGGCCGCTGATTCCTGCCATCCCGTCAGCGCGCGAAGCAGCTTCCATGCCGCCCGACCAGGAAAAAAATTCGGGCGATGATTCAAACCTTGCCAGAACTGGGCGCATCCTATGGGCATGGATAACAAAAATGACAGCCAAAGCGTTGACTCAAAGCAGGCGTGGGTGGTTTCCGCCAGCCGGGGGGATCGGGAAGCCTTCGACCAGCTGTACCGCCATTACGGCGGACGGCTCCTCGCCACTGCCTGGCGGCTGGCCGGCGGTGATCGGGGCCGGGCCGAAGACTGGGTCCAGGACTGTTTCCTTCAAGCCTGGCAAAAGTTGGGCCAGCTGCGGGATCCCCAGGCCTTTGGCGGCTGGTTGCGGCGGCTGCTGGTCAATATCTCCCTGGCGGACAAACGGCGGCCGCGGCTGCTCACCCAGGAGAATCCCCCAGAGCAAGCTGCCGGGGAGCCACCCTGGCCCTGTGCCGACCGGGACCTGGAGCGTGCCATTACCGGGCTGCCTGACAATGCCCGCCTGGTGCTCGTTCTATTCCACCTGGAAGGGATGAGCCACGAGGAGATCGCGTCAACAGCGGGCATTGCGGTCGGGACATCGAAGGCGCAGTTGCATCGGGCTCGAAAACTGTTGAAGGAGGTGCTTTCCCATGACACTCACTGATCGGGAACTGGACCACAGACTGAACGCTCTTCCACGAGAGGCCGTGCCACCAGAGGGTATTTGGCAGGCCATTGAGCGGGGCATCAGGAGACAGTCAAGGCACCGTGTACTCAGCGGGCTGGCCGTGGCGGCTTCCGTATTGACCCTGGGATTGCTGGTCTGGCTAGCACCGTCACCACAATCACCGGAGGTGGAAAAGCAGCAATGGGCCACTCTTGAGTCAGCCAGTCAGGCCCTGCTGCAACACTCCCCGGCGGCCATCGCCGAAGCATTTGGTGGTCACAGCAACCCACCGGGCTGGGAAACCCATCGCGCCGCGGTATTGGAACTGGAGCAGGCCGTCGCGGAAAACCCTGGAGACCCTTTGCTGCTGGATCTGCTGATCGACGCCCGGCTGCGGGAAATGCAACTCATGAATCGTGTGGAACCGGAATGGAGAATATAACCATGAGAACCCTGATGCTTTTCTGGATTGTGCTGACGCTCCTGTTATTTAGCACAGCCACATTAGCCGAGCCCGTGCAGGAATCACGGCCCATAGCTGCTGATGCGCGGGTAAATATCAATGCCATGGTCGGCCAGATCAATATACAGGCTGAAAACACCGACGAGTTTCGGCTCACAGGCAAACTGGGCGAGGAAGTGGAGGAATTGGAGATCCGGGGCGATCGTGATGCCTGGGTAATCAATCTTCGGCCCAAGGATGAGAGCAGCAACACGCAGGTCAATGGGACCACATTGAATTTGACTGTCCCTAAAGGTATATCCCTGCAAGGCCGCGTGGTGAGCGGAGGATTCGCCGTCCGCGGACTTGAGGGTGAGCGACTGTCATTGAAAGCTGTCAGCGGTGACCTGAACGTGGACGCCCGCCCGGCCCGCCTGGATCTGGCTACCGTCAGTGGGGATATCCACCTAAAAGGCAGCGGTCAGGAAGAAAACCGATTGCGTTCGGTCAGTGGCCGCGTTCTGGCCAGGGATCTTCAGGGCCGGGTTGAGGCTGAGAATGTGTCCGGCGTCATCGAGATTGAAGGCCGGGATATCCGGAGTGCCAGGCTGCAAACCGTATCGGCAGCACTCCACGCCAGTCTGAAGCCCGAGCAACGTGCCAGTATCGAGGCCCAGAGCCATAGTGGTGAAATTCGCCTGGCCCTCCCCAGCGGTCTGCCTCTTAACCTGACTGCCCGCAGTCACAGTGGGCAGATTGAGAGTGAACTGGGCGGGGAAGCTGTCCGGAGCAGGCAGGGCCCCGGCAACACCCTGGAATTCCAGGACGGTGCTGGCTCCCTGAGTGTCCGCCTCCAGAGCTTCAGCGGCCACATCCGTCTGGAAGAACATTGAAAGAAGGAACCGGGCTCTGCTAGATGCGGAGCCCGGGTTTTCTCGGCAATCAGCCACTTGACTAGCGCTTAAGCCTTGCCAGCAGTGAATAATCGGGCAGCGTCCAATACGGTCGTATTGCACAAGTCTGCCTCGCTTTCTCCTTCAGTCGCCCTGCGATGCCTCGATCCAGGCATCTACCTGTTTGCTCAACAACGACAGGGGCATGGCACCGTTGCCCAGGACTACATCATGAAAGTCGGAGAGTTCGAAATGCTCCCCCAGGTCTTGCTCGGCGCGGTCGCGAAGGGATTGGATATGCAGCATGCCCACCATGTAGCTGCAGGCCTGTCCCGGCATTACCACATAGCGCTCCACCTCGGCCACGACATCGCCACGGGGCATGCCGGTGGTTTCAAACATGTAATCAATGGCCTCCTCGCGGGTCCAGCGCTTGTAGTGCAGGCCGGCATCCACTACCAGACGAACCGCCCGGAATAGCTGCGCCTGGAGCATGCCGAGGCGCTCGTAGTTATCCTCATACAGGTCCATTTCATCCACCAGGCGCTCGGCATACAGGGCCCAGCCTTCGGTGTAGGCACTGAACAGCGGGAAACTTCTGAAAGTGGGCAGGCCTTCCATCTCCATCTGCAGGGCAATCTGGAAATGGTGGCCGGGAATGGCCTCATGCACGGCAAGGGTGTGCATGCCGAACTTGGGCACCTCGGCAACGTCACGCAAATTGGCATAGAACACGCCCGGCCGGCCACCACCCATGGGCGGCGGCCGATAGTAGGCGCCGGCTGCTGTCGCCTCCCGGAACTCGGGCACCCGTCGGACCTCAACCGAGGCTTTAGGGAGGCGGCCGAAATAGGGTGACATTTCCTTTTCCAGGGCATCGACCATGGCCTGGTAATCGGCAATGATCTGCTCCCGACCCGCGTCCGTGTCCGGATAGAGGAAACGGTCTTCGGCTGCCAGGCGATCCATGCGCTCGCCCACCGTGCCATCTTCATAGCCCTGCTCCCGCAGTATGGCGTCCATTTCCGATAGGATGGAGTCCACCTGTTCCAGGCCCAGCTCATGGACCTCGGCCGGGCTCATATCGGTTGTGGTATTGCTGCGCAGCATATGGCGATAGAAGCGGTCGCCATCGGGCAATGTCCAGGCGCCCACCGCTTCACTCGTCTGCGGGCGAACTGCCTCGAACCAGGCAATCAAGTCCCGGTAGGCAGGATAGACATCCACCTGAAGGGCTTCACGGGCACCCTGAAGAATCGCCTGACGATCTTCTTCGGACAGTTCTTCCAGATCATCCAGGCTGTCAGCGAGGTGGGTATAGAGTTCGTTGCTTTCCACATCGGGCTCAATGAAGCCATTCATTTCGGTCAGCACACGATCCACAACAAAGCGTGGCGGGATAATGTCCCGCTCCAGCCGGTAATCCAGACCTACTATCACCTGGCCGAACTTTTCGGGGAAACGCGTCAGGCGAATGACGTAATCCTCCGCGCCGCGCTGATCATCGATGCGATGCGTTTCAATCATGAACTCCGGGAGATTGTTCTGAACACCAAACATCTGGTTCACCGGGAAGTTGTGAAACATGAACTCCCTTGCAGCCAGATTGGTGTCCATGAACCATTCCAGGATGTCGGCGGACAGGCGCTGCTGCTCTGTCATCCGATCCCGGCTGTAGGAGCGCAGGATCTCCATATCCCGAATGGCCCGGTCCACCTGGGCCTTCTGCCGCTCCACCGACACATCGGTCAGACGCCGGTTATGACCCCGTAGCGGCGTCCCCTCAAGAATGCCAAGCTGAGTCAGCATCTCCGGGTCTTGCAAGGCAAAGCGGATGAAAACCCGCTCATAGAAATGGTCAACACTGAAGGGCTTGCCCCAGACCAGCTTGTAGCCGAACACACCGCCAGCCGCGAGAACAAGGGCAATAAGCAACAACAGTACCTTGCCCACACTCCATTGAATCGTCTTCATTATCCCTGCCTCCCTAGCGACTGCCGGTCAGTTCGATCCGGCTGGTGACCTGCTCCACGCCTTCCACCTCAAGCGATACTCGCAGAGCGTGGCTGACCACGTCAGGATCACCGGTCCGGCCCAACAGCAGGACTTCCCCGTCCCGGCTGCGGGCCCGAATACCCGCCCGGCGGGTTTCGGCATCCCGGTTGAGGGCAGCCTGAACGGCCTGGCTCATGGCCCGGTCACTCCGGCTCTGCTCCTTGAAATCCGCCGGATAGGCCTCGTCCCAGCCGGTATTGCCCATCTCATTGCCAATCACCAGGGCACAACCGCCGAGACCCAGAGAAATTGCCAACAGCCCGCTCAGCAGGGCAGCACGCATTGCTTCCATCTTCCTTTCTCCTCGAACAATCAGGTGATTTACATAGATAATACAGCAGATCAGCTAATGCGCCCGGTCAAGCGTCATTTTCAGTGCCACCGGCCGGTGAATCCCTGGGTCTCCCGGGCCGGATTGGGTACACTGCGCCCTCCGCCGAATACCCTACTTCCTGGAGGCCCCCGATGACCGGATTCAAGGGATCCGCGCGCTATATCGCCGACGACAAGCTGCAACTGGCCGTCAACGCCGCCATGACCCTGGAGCGCCCCCTGCTGGTCAAGGGCGAGCCCGGCACGGGCAAGACCCTGCTGGCCGAGGAGATCGCCAGGGGTCTGGACATGCCCCTGATTCAGTGGCACATCAAATCCACCACTCGCGCCCAGCAAGGCCTCTACGAATACGATGCGGTCTCCCGCCTGCGGGACTCTCAGCTCGGCGATGACCGGGTCCACGACGTCAACAACTACATCCGCCCCGGCAAGCTCTGGGAGGCCTTCGCCAGCCAACGGCGGGCCGTTCTACTGATCGATGAAATCGACAAGGCCGACATCGAATTTCCCAATGACCTGCTGGTGGAACTGGACCGAATGGAGTTCCATGTCTACGAGACCGGCGAGACCATCCGCGCCCGGCATCGGCCCGTGGTGATCATCACCTCGAACAATGAGAAGGAACTGCCGGACGCCTTTCTGCGCCGCTGTTTCTTCCATTACATCGAGTTTCCGGACGCGGACACCCTCAAGGCCATCATTGACGTCCATTTCCCGGACATTGAATCAAAGCTGATAAGCGATGCCCTGCGCATGTTCTTTCAGGTCCGCGAGGTGCCAGGCCTGAAAAAGCCGCCCTCCACCTCCGAACTACTGGATTGGCTCAAACTGCTGGTCAGCGACCAGCTTGCGGCCAAGGCCCTGAAAGGCGGTGACATCCGCGAGGCCCTGCCACCCCTCTATGGTGCCCTGGTAAAGAACGAACAGGACGTGCAACTGCTGGAGCGCCTGGCCTTCATGAGCCGCCGCGCCTGAGTGCCACTGCCGCCCATGCTCATCCGTTTTTTCACAACCCTGCGCCAGCACGGGCTCCCCGTCACCCCCAAGGATCTTATTGCCTTGCATGAGGTGATGGAGGCCAACCTTGCCGCTTGTGACATGGATGCCTTCTATCACCTGAGCCGCATGACCCTGGTGAAGGACGAGACCCGCTTTGACCGTTTTGATCAGGCCTTTGCCCATTTCCAGGAAGGCCTGGAGGCCATGCCCGACCCGCTCGGCGGCGAATTCCCCGAGGACTGGCTGCGCCTGGAACTGGACCGGCATTTCTCCGAAGAGGAGAAGCGCCAGATCGAGGCCTTTGGCGGGCTGGAAGCCCTGATGAAGGCCCTGGAAGAACGGCTCAATGAACAAACCGGGCGGCACGAGGGCGGCAACCGCTGGATCGGTACCGGCGGGACCAGCCCCTTCGGCCATGGCGGTTACAACCCGGAAGGCATCCGCATCGGTGGACCGGGCCGCCATCGCCGGGCGGTCAAGGTCTGGGAGCAGCGTCGATATCGAAACCTGGACGACGAATCCGAAATCGGCAGCCGCAACATCCAGCTCGCCCTGCGCAAGTTGCGACGCTTCGCCCGCAGCGGGGCCCGGGAAGAGCTGGACCTGGATGCCACCATCCGGGACACGGCCCGCAATGCCGGCCTGCTGGACATCCGCACCCGACCGGAACGGCACAATGCCGTCAAGGTCCTGAGTTTTTTTGATGTAGGCGGTTCCATGGACGATCACGTCCAGCTTTCCGAAGCCCTATTCACCGCATGCCGTGCCGAGTTCAAGCACCTGGAGCACTACTATTTCCACAACTTCATCTACGAGCATCTCTGGCAGGCTAACGAGCTGCGCCACGACAATCTCACCCCACTGGATGAGATCCTCAACACCTACGGCCCCGACTACAAGGCGATCTTCGTCGGTGATGCCTCCATGTCGCCCTACGAAATTGCCGCCCCCTTCGGTGCCATCGACTTCATGAACCCGGAGCCGGGAGCGGCCTCCTTCGAGAAGATCAAACAGCGTTTTGAACGCCTGATCTGGCTCAACCCGGTACCCGAAGAAGACTGGGAACGGACTTACAGCATTGGCATGGTGCGGGAGCTGCTTGACGGGCGAATGTTCCCCCTGACCGTGGAAGGCCTGGAGCGGGCCATCACCTGCCTGCAAACCGGAAAAAAGCCAACAGATTGACGGCTTTCAATGAAGAACCCAGGATCAAAACTGGTAGTACAGGGAAACATGCATGAAGTTGAGCGTCTCCAGTCTCTGATGCGCCACATCAAAGCCTTCGATCACAGCCGAACTGCTGATTCTTGAATAGTAACCCCGCCCACCGATATCCATCTGCCAATGTCGGTTGAACTCGAGCAGCACACCAGCCTGAAAGCCAAAGATAAAGCCCTCCCCGCTCTCACCATCGAACATGGCCATGCGGTCCTCATCGAAGGGCACGTTCTCTGTCCACTTTTGCCGCCCATAGCCGGCGGACAGCCCAATATAGGGCCTTAGCACATCACCGTAGGCAAAGACATAATCACCAGCGAAGGTCGCCACAGTCAGATCGGCATCATCAAATGGCAATCGACCAAGCGTGCCGTAGAAGCGCAGATCCCGATCGATAGCACCGACCGATACCCATCCGCCCGTGCCCCTGAAATCGCGGGCAGAGAAAAGATTCCAGTCATCATCCTGGGTACCGGCACCGCCGTCCAGAATACCGCCCCCAACAAAAATATCGGTGGCACGGACACCATTGGCTGCAAACAGCAACAAGAAACACAAGCCCCCAGCAATCAAATTCCGGCTCACTTCCCTTCCCCCTCGATTTCGGACTTCAAATCATGGCAATCAGTATCATGGTCTATGCTACCGCTATTTTCCGGGTTGCAGGCCCCTCAAATCCAAGTGCAGAACCAGCCTTCCAGACCCTGTATCTAGCGCAAGGCCCGCTCAATGCGCCGCTGGGCATCCTGCAGATGAATTCGGGTCATCCGGTCTTTCACTCCATTATCCAGAAAGGAAGCGATCTCATCAGCCAGTAAAGCCAGTTGTTCACGGACTAAGGGCCGGATATCCGACTGGCTGATGTGCAGATCCGCATTCAAGGGCGGGTCGTCATTCCTGCCCACCCGGAGATTGCCGGAAGCAGGCGGCTGCCAGTGCTCGGACTCGGCCTGCTGCAACAGGTATTGGGCCTGTTCCAGGTAGGCTCGCTGCATGTTGCGCCGCCAGGTGTTGATGGCCTCACCTTCGCTCAACTCCCGCCAGATCATGGCCCGGGCATCATCCAACATATCGGTGGGCCGATAGGTTTCATCGCCCAGGAAGGCCTCGTGCTCGATCATCCGAGCCAGGCGGGCATGATTTAGCAGTCGCTGCACGGCCAGTTCCTGATAGGCCCGAATACGCTCCACCGCGCCGGCGTGCTCCAAGCGACGCAGGGTTTCCATGTCCAGTGCCCACTCCGGCGTGCTGAGGACATGCTCGTCGATGAAGGCCATGGCCTTGCGCTGGTAGTCGGGATCGATGGGGGTATAAACCGCGCCCTCCTCGCCAACTCGCTTGTGGTGGGTCCAGGAGCCGCCCACGGCCGCTGCGGCATGCTCGGCGTAGCGATTCCATTGGGTCAGATTCTGCAGGTAATGGGTTTCCAGCTCGTAGTAGTCATCGCCGGCCTTCAAAAGCCACTCACGCAGATTGCGGGTGGCCTCGCGCAAATTGCGCATGCCGTACTCAGCCGCTTTCACCGGATCATCGGAAATACCCTCGGTCATGCGGTAAGGGTCCCATTCCACGTCCATGCCAAACTGCGGATGGGCGGAACGGAACCAGGGCTTGTCCGCCCGCTCGACGATCCATTCATTGAGGGTTTCCAGTTCCTCTTCCGGCGTGGTGGCTTCCGGGATCGGCCGATAGCCCCACATGATGGCGAACTCATCCCACAGACCGATGCGGCGCTCCGGGGACACGTCGTCACCGGGCTGAGCGATGTAGTTATAACGAGTACGCCCGACTGATGAAGCCGAATGGCCCCACTCTTCCACGAAATCCGGGTCGCGCAGACTCTCCACCGGGTACACAAAATTGGCCCGCTGGTTATGGGGCAGCCCCATGGCATGGGCCATTTCATGGGAGACCACATAGCGCAGGGCCTCGCCGAGATCCTCTTCACTCAGTTCAGTGGTTCGGAAGCGGGGGTTGGCGGTGGCCACCTGAGACACCAGCCACCAACGCAAGCGCTCATCCAGACCGTGGTACATATTCATGTGACCGCGGATCACCTCACCGGAACGGGGGTCCACCACATCACCGCCGGCGTTGGCCGAGCGTACCGGGGTGGCCACGTAGCGAATCACGTTGTAGCGGGCGTCCAGCAGACTGAACTCCGGGTCTTCTTCCTCGGTGGGTGCCAGCTTCACATCCACCGCATTCTTGAAGCCGGCTTTTTCAAAGGCCGACTCCCACTCCATGATCCCGGCCTTGAAGTAAGGCACCCACTTCTCCGGCGTCGCCGGGTCGATATACCAGACGATGGGCTCCTTGGGCTCCACCAGCTCACCGCGCTTGAATGCCTCCATGTCCTTGGGCTCCAGACGGTAGCGGCGCAGGTATTCATAGGGCCGCACCCCCTGGAAATCCCGGGAATAATCGGTCTGCTGCTGGGTAATGTAGGTAACCCGCTCATCCGCCAGGCGGGGCATCATGGGTTCCTCCGGCAGCAGGATCATGGAGTGGTTGATCTCGAAGGAAACCGTACCGCCCCGACGATTGGAGGGCGGATTCTCCGCGTCATAACTGCGCACGGCCCGAATCTCGATGTTCCCGGGAAAAGCCCGGCTCCACTCCAGCCAGCTTCGCTCCGCATCAAACTGTCGGATACCCAGATCATCCCGGCGTTGGCGGGGAAAGGAGAAGGCCGGATGATCTCCCAGATACATTTCAGTGACATCAATCACCGCCCGTCCCTGTCGCTCCATCTCCACCGGGAAACTGGCAACGACCGGCGAGAAATTCGAATTGGCGACGGCCAGGGCCAGGGGGGAATCCGGATCAGCGGTATTGGCATGGCTCTGACTGCGAAGCACAACACGGTCACCGCGCCGCTCCCACTGCACCACCATATTCTCGGTCATGCGATCCCCGCCGCCACGGGCCGCCAGCCCTTCCTGGGCCTTGGCATAACGGCTCATCACCGCCATCTCGCGCCCGAGCATGTCCTGGGGAATCTCAAAAAGGATCCGCTCATCGATTTGATGCACCGTGAACAGGCCCTCGGCCGAGTCGGCATCACGCAGATCCCGCTCGGACAGACCATTGGATGAATCACCGGACGGTCCACAGGCTGTCAGGAACAGCCCAAGCAGCAAAAGAACAGGGAAACAGACAGGGGAGAAAGAGCCAGGCAGTTTATGCATAGGACACCACAAAGTCGGGATTCCAGACGGGCAATGGCAACCCATCCTCCCGGAACTCACGGATGACCGCAAGACGACAACGGGCCGGCAGGCAAGTTCCAATATCGCCCCGGCAACCAGGAGCCTCAGTGACGACCAGACATGAGGCCGGCTGGAGCCAAGGTGAAAGATGGCAAGCCGCGCTCAGCGCAAGCTAAGGACCTGACTTGACGCCCCTCGGGACCAAACCAAGAGTTACATCCCCGCCTCAAGCCGATTTTGAGTGGCAGCAAGGCCCCGGCAGGTCTAATATGTAAAAAGAAGGAGGGGATCGTTTCCGGGCTTTAGCAAACCCGGTGAAGGGAGTCAGTATGACCGGGCATCAGTACGGGAACCACCACACCCTGCGCCTTGCCGCTGATCGGCAACTTGGCTGGTCGGAATATGGCCTCGCCGACGGCAGAGGCATCGTCTACTGCCATGGAACGCCGGGATCACGCTGGGAATTTGCCCCGGCGGCCGATCTGGCCGCGATTTTCGGTTTGCGGGTGATCGTGCCGGACCGCCCCGGCTACGGTGCAAGCTCCCCTTCCCCGGGCCGTACCCTTGCCGATTTTGCCGACGACCTGGCCGCCCTGCTGGACCACTTGGCACTCGACCAGACTGGCCTTCTCGGCTTTTCCGGCGGCGGCCCCCATGCCCTGGCTGCCGCCCTGCGCCTACCGGAACGCATTAACCGACTGGGCCTGGTCAGCAGTCTTGCGCCATTCTCGGATGCCACCACGGTGGGCATGCCGGAATCACTGCAACAATTCTGGCAACTGGCCGGTAGCGATGCCGAGGCCTTTCTCGCCATGCTCAACGACGGTCTCGAATCCACCGACACCCCCTTGGACCTGCTTCTGGCCGGCGCACCGCCGGAAGACCAGGCCATTTTCGAAAAAACGGGTACCAGTGCCTACGCCGCAAGCCTCACCGAATGTCTGCGGCCCGGCCTGGAAGGCATGCTGGCGGACGCCCAGGCACTGACATCGGACTGGGGCATCACGCCCAAAGCACCGAATTGCCCGGTCCACCTCTGGCATGGCAGCCGAGACCTGAATGCGCCGATTGCCATGGGCCAATGGCTGTCAGCGCACCTTGGTGGTATCCCACTGAATCAATGGGCAGACAGCGCCCATTTCGCCTTGTTTGAGCGCTGGGACCAGGTCCTGGATACCTTTGACCAGAGTCCGTCGCAGTGAAGGGGCGGCCATGAGATCGACCCACGACATCGATAGATTTTCGAGCCAGGTGGAGTCTATCTACACCGCCGCCACCGACCCGGACCACTGGCAGGGTTTCATCGTTGACCTGGCCCAGACCCTGAATGCCAAGTCAGGCATCATCCGGGGCATCGATGAACGCAACACCGCCATTCGCAGCAACATTCACTACAACCTGGACCCGGCGCTGCAGCGAGCTCACAGCGAGTACTAAATCAAGCACGACATCTTCCTCGATGTACTCAAGACCGTCCCGGCCGGATTCATCGCCACATCCGAACAGCTATTCACACCCCGGGAACTCCGTAACAACGAATTTTTCGCTGATTACATGCGGCCCCAGGAGAATTATCACGTCTGTGGCGGTATTGCCGTGCGCACCGAGGACTGTGTTTTCAAGTTCGCAGTCCAGCGACACCTGGCCGCTGGACCGTTTGACCAGGAAGACAAAAACTATATGCGCCGCCTGGTCCCCCATATCCAGCGGGCCGTGAACATGGGCCAGCTCTTGAGGCTCACCCGGCAACAGGTCAATGCTGCCGAACATACCCTTAATGCCCTGTCCGTGGGTGTAGTGCTACTCGACGGGGAGCATCGCATTGTCCACAAGAACGACAAGGCCGAGGAGATTCTTCAACAACGTCATGGCCTGATGGCTGATACAGGCCATATCAGGGTGACCCACCCCAGAGACCGCAAGCGCTTCCGGGGCATGCTCGAGACTGTCAAAAACCGGATCGCCCTTTCCCAACCGCCTACCCCGGAGGCAATACTGCTCCAACATGAAGCGGGCCGACCCCACATTCTGGTGGTGGCCACGCCAGCCAGACCCGGCCCGATGGGCCTGGAGGGTCCATGGCCTGATGTGCAAACCGTCTGGCTCCTGAGCAACCTGGCGGACGCAGGCCTGGTCAATCGCGACATTCTCATGAGTCTTTACGGCCTTACAGCGGCCGAGGCCCGACTGGCCTGTGCCCTGGCCCAGGGTCACGAACTGTCCGAGCTCAGCGATCACTGGCAGCTGTCGCGGGAAACCCTGCGTAGCCACCTAAAGAGAGTACTCACCAAGAGCGGCACCGGGCGCCAGTCCGAACTGATACGCCTGCTGACCGGCAAACCCTGGAATATCTCCGCCAGCCCCTCCGACTCCACAAGCTAGCACCGCATCCCTCTCAGCGGCCTGCCCCACCCAGCCGCCAACCTCGAAAATTTCTCGCCAGAGTTCACCTATATGGGTGATGCGCCGGGGCGCCCGCCAGCCTAGCTTATCCATACGTCCCTCTCATTTTCCGTCACGGAATAGGAAGTCGGGCAGTCTGAAAACACTCCAAGGAGGTTGACAATGTCCCCATTCAATCCACGCATAGGTCTGTATTCCCTTGTCCTGGTCCTTCCCCTCGCTGCCTGCAATAGTTCCAGTTCGAGCAGCGACGATGGTGGCGACTCTGGTGATCCGGATGGCGAAGCCGTCTTTGCCGTCGCCGGGGAAGTCATCGGACTGAGCGGAGACCAGCTCATCCTGAGACTCAATGATGCGGAGTCATTGACCATCGATTCGGATGGCCCATTTGAGTTCGCCACGCAGCTTGAGGACGGTGAGAGTTACAGTGTTGCCACGCAGGTCCTGCCGGAAGCGCCGGCCCAGAACTGTGACCTGGAAAACACCGAAGGAACGATCGCCGGTGCCGACGTCAGCGACATCGCCGTTTCCTGTCATGGGGCCATCCAGATGATTGGCCGGGTCGCCGGCCCGATCATTGCCGATGCCGATATCGAGGCGCAGGTGGGCGAAACACTCTATGAGGCCAGAAGCGACGAACAGGGCATGTACAGCCTGCGCCTCAGCATTCGTGAACCGGATGAAATGGTGAGCCTTAAAGCCACTGACCCAACGGATGGTTTCATCCTCTTCCAGTCCTACCTTGGTGACATGAATCGACTGCAGGCCCTTGCCACCAACGACGGGCTTCTGACCCGGGAACAGAACGTGGGGGTCAATATCACCAATGTGAGTACCGCCAACGCCGCCCTGATGCGCTGGCAGAACGATGGTCAGGCACCGGAAACCGAGGCTGAACGGACAGCGCTGCGGGACCGCCTGTCGGCCAACCTGCTACTGCGCTCGTCGGCGTTGATCCTGCTTGCCGTGGAAGACCCGGATCGAACCATTGTCCCGGCAGCAGGTGCTTCCCTGGCGCAGGCGGGATTGGCCCTGGTGGGCAGTGATGACACCAGCAGCCTGATTGAGGAAGAGGAAAGCCGAAAGAGCTATGAGGAGCAGGTTCTGGAGAACGATCCGGACAGTATCGACAATGCCATTGGTGAGATCCTCTCCGACGAGGACCTGGTACAGGGAATCGACGAAGATGAGATACCCAATGACTGGTTCGGTATCACCGGCCCGGAGCCCAATATCATCACCGGCACTCAGTTCCGCTTCGAAAGAGGATGGGACTGGCCTCTACTCCAATCACGTGGATTCGGTCACTTTCCAGTGGGAAGTCGTCGACGGCATGCTGGAAGTGAATCTTGACGGAGAACTCACCACGGCAGCCTTTTGCTGGGTCGAAGACGATGAAGGCAATTCCTATCAAACCGCCTGCGTCACGAGTCTCAGTGAATTCGAGGCCTCACTGGTGGCCGAAGAAGACGGCATGGACATCGTCTCCGTCAGCCAGGCCGGCACCCGGGAATTCCCGGACGATCCCGACCGGGAAAGCATTGAGGTGGATTTCCGGACAGACCTTTACGGCCACCACCTGGACCAGCTCATGGCCTTCGAGGAAGCCGACATCGCTGATCAGACCTGGGGCATTCCGGGCGATTTCCCCGCGCTTGTCGGTGGCGAGGCGTGGTATGGCGACGAGCTGATGACCTTCACCAGCGGCGGGGTCGGCGAAGCCAGCGAATCCGGGGCCTTTAACTGGTCCTTGAGCGACAGCGGCTGGCTGCAGATCGAGTTTGGCAGCGGCACAGTCCATGAAATTGCGTTGAAGGCGGAACAGCACCTCCCCGTCTGGCGCTCCAGGGTCCTGTCCACAAACAGCAATGGTGAGGCCCGCTCCATTCGCTCCATGAACGCTCCACAAAGCGCCAATGGCGGGCTGGATGAGACCTTTGCCAGTGAATTGTTTGTCCAGTGGGATTACCAAACGGCGGGTGACTATGCCTTCGCCGTCGATCTCAGAGAAGATGGCTGGGGCAGCATCCGTTACATCGAGAAAGCAACCGACGAAGTACTGGGCATTGATTACGAAGTCGATTACCGCTTCGATAACGGGCGTCTCGTATTGGAAGCCTGGGCGCAACCGCGGGATGACGGTCCGGTCTGGTGGGGCCGGGAATCCATTTGTGACGATTCCCAGGAGGTCGATTGCTACCTGACCATGGTCCGAAGCTGGACCTTGCTGCATGACGACGGTGACTGGGTCTCCCTGCTGGAACGGATCGACAACTTGAACGAAGAAGGTGACCCCATCTCCATTTCACCCCGGGTCATCCAATACCGTCGTTTCTGATTCACCTCAGTACTGATGACTGGGCCGCGGCGAGACTGCCGCGGCCCTTTTCATTCCCTAAGGCAGCAATCAGGTCTTTTTCCAAACCTGCACTCTGGGCGCGGAGCTCTCGGCCTCCCGTTGACAAAATCCCAAAAGGCCCAGTAAATTCCAATCTCGATTCTCGTCAGAGTCCGCCAGGGCCATGATGCCCCATGGTGGCAGATTGAATAATAGATCCTTAGGGAGGGGGACCCCGTATGAGCCAGCAATCTGTATTCCGTCCTGCATTCGCCGTTGGCCTTATCGCTCTCATGAGCGCCTGCGCCAGCTCGCCGGAAACCTTTATTCCGGAGGAAAAAAAGGCGCTGCCAAAGGTTGAAGATCCGAACTCTTATTTCGCTGAAATAACAAGGGTTGCGCCCGAATGGCCTAGGAGCGCCCTCACAAAGGGTATCTCCGGCTCAGTGACAATGGGGCTGGTGATCGACGCCGATGGTCAGGTCACCCACATCGAGGTCATGGAATCCACGCCGGAGGGAATTTTCGATCGTGCTGCGATCCGGGCCGTCCAGCAATGGCGCTACCAGCCGGATGACGCTACGAATGCGCAATCGGTCCGAGTGGCTCAAACCATCGATTTTGTCCACTTCGGTGATGGTAAGAATCGCCCCGACCCACTATCGGAAGATGACAAAGCGCTGGAACAGCTTGAAATGAGCGATCCTGTGTTTGCAGCAGTTGATTCAGCTCCCGTGCGAATGAGCAAAGAAGCACGTGAACTCCTGCCCACCGGGTCAATCAAGGTACTGATGCGGGTCGAAGAGAACGGAGAAGTCTCACGTGCGAAAGTTGCTGAGGCGCAACCCAGTGGCGTTTTCAATGCCGCCGTGCTGGACTCCGTAAGCCAGTGGCAATTTCATTGGGAAGACGACACTGAGGCTAAACCTGTGCTGGTGGAAACGGAGTTCGAGTTTACATCCGAATCGGATTAAGTCGATGTCTGGCTGCACCTAAAAGCAGAGATACTCAAAGACACCGACATCTCAGAGTACAAAACCATGCTGTCCACTCTCCTCCTGCTGCTGAGCGCGCTTTCCGCGCCCTCATGTGACTACGATCATGATGCCATGATGGCCCTTGACCAGAATGCCTTCGATCAGGACATGGAGGGTGGATGGCGCACTCTGCATCGGGCCGGTTGCACGGAAGAAGCGGCTGATCTCATCCGGGACTACCGGCGTCACCATGATAACGACGCCCCTATCCTGCTGTTCCACGAAGGCCAGATGCGGGCCCAGGCCGGCCAGACCGAAAAAGCCATCCCGCTGATTGAGCAGACCTACCGTAACGACGAGGATCGAGGCGGCTGGAACTTTTATGTGGACGGCACAATCGCCTTTCTGGAGGGCGACCGAAAGGCCCTCAAGGCCGCAAGGGAGAGACTGGCGGACGTTCCCGAGCCCGAAGAATTCGCTCCAGTCGATACCCTCGGCAACCCGGTGGACATGCCCTGGCCACCCAACCTGCCCATGCTCGATCGCTTGATCGACTGTTTTGACAGCGACTACGCCGAGGCCTACCACGGCTGCTGACTGTCGTCTGGGTCATGGCTGATCACCTCCTCCCGGACAGCTCAGCCACGACCCAGCAGGCGTCGAAAGAAACCACCACCGGATTGTCTGGGCCGGTTAGCCACCGGCGAATCCGGTATCTCTGCTCGGCTGGGGTCTTCGGCGGCGACACAGGCCTGCAGTAGCCCGTGAATCATTTGCTTGTTGAACTCATAGGGCCGAAATGCCGACAGCCCATACTGATCCAGCAAGCGCTGGACCTGGCTTTCAATCGCAACGTACTTCATGGACCAGTCGAGGAACTTCCGCTCATCCACCTGCTCCATCTGCAATAGCCGCACATCCTCGTGGCGAGGGTCCTCCCCGATCCGCTGATAGACCTTATTCACCAGGCCCCGCTCACCCTCCAGGCACTGGAAGAAATAGCCATCACCAAAATGCAGAACCCCGCCAATGCGGTCGCGGGCATTATTGCGCCGGGACTGCATCAGGATTCTGGCCACGTTGGGCTCAATGCCGTTGGCATTCTTCTGGGGCTCAAATGTGGCCCGGCTGGCATAGACCAGCCTGACAGTCGCTTGCTCGCTCATGGGGCAACTCCAGTTCGGGAACCGCTGATGGACAATTTGCACAACATTAGCATACAATACCTGTACAAACCATATATTCCACAGCCGGATGCCGGTCGGGAAAGCGGACCCAAAACATCTGGCAACAGGAGTCGGTCTTATGAAGAACGCCCTGGTGATTGGTGCCTCCGGCGGCATTGGCAGTGCCCTGACCAAGGCCCTGGCAGCCGAAGGCCATGCCGTGACTGGCCTCTCCCGGTCCGAGCATGGGCTGGACATTACCGATGAGGATTCCATCCAGGCGCACTTCAGGAACCTCAGCGGGCCCTTCCACCGCATCCTGATCACCACCGGCGCCCTGCAGGTCGACGACCACCGGCCCGAGAAGACCCTCAGACAACTGAATCGGGAAGCGCTCACGGCACTGTTTCTGGTCAATGCCGTGGGCCCGGCCCTGGCGATCAAACACGCGCTTCCCCTGTTGGCCAAAGACGAGCCGGCGGTGCTGGCCGCCCTCTCCGCCCGGGTGGGTTCCATTGGCGATAACCGCGCCGGGGGATGGTACAGCTATCGTGCCGCCAAGGCTGCCCTGAACATGATCATCCACGGCGCCGCGATCGAACTCGGCCGCAGCCGAAAGCAGGCCATTTGCGTAGCCCTGCACCCCGGCACGGTTGCCAGCAGGCTGACCAAGCCCTATCTCGGCCGTCACCCCTCGGTCACACCGGAGACAGCAGCCAAGAACCTGCTGGCTGTCATCACCGGCCTGAGTCGAAATGACTCCGGGGGGTTCTTTGACTGGGCCGGGGAGACAATTCCGTGGTGAGGCTGGTTCTGATTCTGGGGGACCAACTGAGTGAAAGAATGGCAGCACTCAAGGCGGCCGACCAACGTCATGATGTGGTTGTCATGGCCGAGGTGGATAGCGAAACCGGCTATGTCGCCCACCACCCCAAGAAGATCGCCTTCACCCTGACGGCAATGCGCAAATTCGCCAGCCATCTGGAGCAGCAGGGTTGGACCGTGGCCTACACCCGCCTGGATGACCCCGACAATACCGGCTCCATCCCCGATGAACTCGGGCGCCGGGCCCGGGAATTCGAAACCCGGCAGGTCCTGGCCACCGAGCCCGGAGAGTGGCGCCTGCTCCAGGCCCTGGAGGCCAGCCCTCTGGATCTGAAACTGCTTGAGGACGATCGCTTCCTCTGCAGCCGCCAGGCCTTCGCTGACTGGGCGCGCGGTCGCAAGACCCTGCGCATGGAGCATTTCTATCGCACAATGCGACGCCACACCGGCCTGCTCATGGAGGGCAATAAACCCGTCGGCGGCAAATGGAATTTCGATCACGACAATCGAAAAGCAGCCAGCGAAGATCTGTTTCGCCGGCAGCCTCCCGCGCCCGGCTCGGACAACACCCTGGATGCAGTACTGGCATTGGTCGAGGAGCGATTCGCCGACAACTTCGGCACCCTGCGCCCCTTCAATTTCCATACCGACCGTAAAGGGGCACTCAAGGTCCTGGATCACTTCATCCGGCACGCCTTGCCGGACTTCGGCCGCTACCAGGATGCCATGCTCACTGGCGAGCCCTACCTCTACCACTCAGTATTAAGCCCTTATCTCAATGCGGGTCTGCTGGACCCGTTGGAAGTCTGCCAGGCCGCCGAGGCCGCCTATCATCAGGGCCAGGCACCCATCAATTCGGTGGAAGGCTTCATCCGTCAGATCATCGGCTGGAGGGAATTTGTCCGCGGCATTTACTTCCTTGAAGGCCCGGATTACAGCAAGCGCAATGCCCTGAAACACGATAAGGACCTGCCCCCCATGTACTGGGGTGCCAAGACCCATATGCATTGCATGGCCGAGGCCATCGGCCAAACCGAATCACTGGCCTATGCCCATCACATCCAGCGGCTGATGATTACCGGCAATTTCGCCCTCCTCGCCGGCATCGACCCGGCACAGGTCCAGGAATGGTATCTGGCCGTCTATGCCGATGCCTATGAATGGGTCGAAGCCCCGAATACCGCCGGTATGTCCCAATTTGCCGACGGCGGCCTTTTCGCCTCCAAGCCCTATGTCAGCTCCGGGGCCTATATCAACCGAATGTCCAACTACTGCCAGAGCTGCCCTTACCAAGTCACCCACAAAACCGGCGACAAGGCCTGCCCCTTCAACGTGATTTACTGGCATTTTCTCAACCGACACCGGAAGCGCTTCGAAGCCAACCCCCGCATGGCCACCATGTACCGCAACTGGGACAAGATGGATGCGGAGAAGCGCAAGACCATCATCGAGGAGGCCAGCGGTTTTCTGGACCGACTGCATCAGGGAGAAACCGTCTAGCGCGCTGGAGGAAGGGGCTTGCCTCGAGAATTGGAGTACACGCTCAAAGCGGTCACCGTGACCAGGATCAGGACCATACCCAAGACCTGAACCAGACCCAGGCTCTGATCCAGAATCACCACGCCAAACAGCGAGGCGGTGACCGGCTCCACCATGGCCACAATGGAGGCGACGGCGGGAGCAGTGTGATTCAGGCCGATAATGTAAAAAATGAACGACAGGCCCGCACCAATAACCCCCAGGATCAGAAATAGCGGCCAGCTCGAGGTGCTGAGCACATCGACGGTCTGCTCTGGATCACCGAGGAGAAAGAGAATGATTGCCATGACGGCAAAGGCAATCACCAGAATCGCTTGAGGGCTGCCATGGGGTGCGGCGCATTTGAACCCAAAGATGAAAACCGCGTAGGACAGGCCGGAAAGCAGACCGGCGCCAGCGGCAATCGCCGTCACCTCCCCGGCACCCACGCCGTAGATACCGGTAAGCAGTACCACACCGAACAACACCATGACGATGGCAACCCACTTGAACAGCGTGGGCTGCTCCAGCTTCAGGGTGAAGGAAACGAGATAGACAAAGACCGGCGCGCAATACATCAGGGTTGCCGCCACCGCCACGCTTCCCTCGGCGATGCTCATAAAATAAAAGGAGAAATTCCCCGCCACCCCCAGGCCGGCCAGCAGGGACCACAGCCAGAGTTTCTTGTTACCCAGGCCACTCCCTTGCGGCCGCAGGGCCAGCCAGGACAGAACGAAGACAAAACCGATCGCCCCCCGATAAAAGGAAACCACCACCGGGTCCCAGCCATCGCCGGTGAGAATCCCGCCTATGCCGCCAGACAAGCCCCAACACAGGGCAGCGAGGGCAACAAATAAGGTACTCAAACCAGCCACTCTTCCTGGCGACGACGGATTCAATGGAGACTCTGAATGATTAGGCATGCGGATAACTTACCAGATGCGCTATGCTCAGGGCTTTTGGCAGACAGTTGGAGATCCCCCATGAAAGCCTCGCGTTACTTGATATCCGTGACCTGCCTGGCCGTGATGATCTTGTCAGGGCCCGTCATGGCGGAGGAAACCATGCTGCCGGTGCATTACGAAGCAGACACCGGCCGGGTGCTGCTGGAAGTGCGAGACCTGGATGAGCCGCTGATCTACACCAACAACCTGGCAGCGGGCCTGGGCACCTCCGGCCCACTGTTGGATCGGGGCCAGATGGGCCACGAGACGTTGGTGCGCTTCAAGCGGCGCGGAAACCGCGTGCTGCTGGTGGATGACAACACCGATCACCGGGCGCTGGGCGACAATGAACAGTTGCAGCGCTCTGTTGAGCAGTCCTTCCCCCGCTCGGTCCTGGCCGCCTTCGAAATCCAGGAAGCGCGCAACGGGACCTTGATGGTCGATGCCACCGATTTCTTCCTCTCCGACGTCTTCGACATTGCCCAGCGGATGCGGAGCGCCAATCTTGGCCGCCCAAGCCTGGACACAGAGCGCAGCTA